>NZ_JBHVEG010000139.1:0-16207 GCF_042802395.1 Promicromonospora sp. NPDC057488 | reverse complement strand
CCGGAGCACTCATCAGTGCTCCGGCCCCAGTTCTATCTCGCCAGGGTTCTGTCTCGCCAGGGTTCTATCTCGGCTGGGGGTGCTCAGCGGCTGGCCGCGATCCAGCGGTCCAGGGTGGCCTGCGCCGCCCCGGTGTCCACCGCCTCGGCCGCGAGGCGGATGCCCGCCGTGAGCCGCTCCACGAGCGTGCCGGAGCCCGTGCCGGGCAGCGAGCCGTCGGCCACGAGGCCCGAGGCCGCGTTGAGCAGCACGGTCTCGCGGACCGGCCCGGCCTCGCCCGCCAGGACGGCGCGCGCGACGCCCGCGTTGTAGGCCGCGTCCTGGCCGCGCAGGTCCTCGACCTTGATGCGGGTCAGGCCCAGGTCCTCGGCGGGGTCCAGGCGGTGCTCGGTGACGTGGCCGTCGGCCACCTCCCAGATGGTCGCGCCCGCGGTCGCCGCGAGCTCGTCCAGCCCCTCGTCGCCGCGGAACACGAGCGCGGACTTGCCGCGCTCGGCGAAGACGCCCGCCATCAGGGGCGCCATCCGCGCGTCCGCGCAGCCCACGGCCGCGGCGCGGGGCTGGGCCGGGTTGGTCAGCGGCCCCAGGAAGTTGAAGGCCGTGGGCACGCCCAGCTCCTTGCGGGCCACGCCCGCGTGCCGCATCGACGGGTGGAACACCATCGCGAAGCAGAACGTGATGCCGGCCTCGCGCGCGATCTGCGCCACCCGCTCCGGGGTGTGGTCCAGGCGGATGCCCAGCTCCTCCAGCACGTCCGCGCTGCCCGACGACGACGACGCCGCCCGGTTGCCGTGCTTCACGACCCGCAGGCCCGCACCGGCGATGACGACGGACGCCATCGTGGAGATGTTCACCGTGTGCGCGCGGTCGCCGCCGGTGCCGACGATGTCCACGGAGGGCCCGGGCACGTCGATACGGGTCGCGTGCTCGACCATGGAGTGCGTCAGGCCCGCGAGCTCGTCGACGGTCTCGCCCTTGGCGCGCAGCGCCACCAGGAAGCCCGCGAGCTGGACGGGGGAGACCTCACCGGTCATCACCCGGTCCATGGCCCAGCGGGCCTCCTCCTGGCTCAGGTCCGTGCCGGTCATGAGCCCGGCGAGCAGGCCGGACCAGGTGGGTGCCTCGAGGTTCACGCGGTCCCCGCCGTCGACGGTGCGAGCAGGTGGGCCACGGCCTCCTGGACCTTCACGGCGTCCAGCGGGCGCGCCACGACGCCGTCGGCCAGCGACCAGGTCGCCAGCCACGCGTCCGCAGGGCGGCCCGTCAGCACGAGCACCGGCGGGCACTCGTAGATCTCGTTCTTGAGCTGGCGGCACAGGCCCATGCCGCCGGTCTGGTCGGCCTCTCCGTCGAGGACGAGCAGGTCCCACGTCTCGTTGTCTGCCTTGTCCACCACGGCGGTCGCCGTGGCGGCCTCCGCCCAGGTGATCTCGGGGGCGCCTGCGTGCAGGCGCGGGCCCACGGCGAGGCGCACCTGCTCGCGCACCGTGCGGTCGTCGCTGTACAGGAGGACTCGCGGGCTCGACGTCGTGCTGCCGGAAGCCGCACCGTTCGCACCTGCGCTGGTCACATCCGTCGTCATGCCGGTCATGCGTCGATCGTGGCACAGACCCAGGCCGGACGGCAGATTTGTCCGCGCCCTTTTCATGGCACTCTGTGGAATCGCGTCAGCAAGTGACGGCCCGGATGGGGCGTTGGGAGGACTTTGTGAGATTCGACGCGAGCGTCTGTGACGGTTCGGCGTTCGGGACACCCGAACGTCGGCCATAATGGCTGTCGTGTCGACCGCAACGGCTGCAGCCACCCCCACGCACCAGCACGTGACAGTCAATCGTCCCAACCCGGTCTCGGTCGGGACGATCGTCTGGCTCGCGAGCGAGCTCATGTTCTTCGCAGCGCTCTTCGCGATGTACTTCACGGTCCGGCAGACGATGCCGGCCGAGGAGTGGGCGCTGCAGGCGGACAAGCTCAACATCACCTTCTCCACGATCAACACGATCGTCCTGGTGCTGTCCTCGTTCACCTGCCAGTGGGCGGTCTTCAAGGCCGAGCAGTTCAAGCCGTCGCGCTCCGGGAAGCTCTTCCAGTTCTGGACCTGGGGCATGCACGAGTGGCTGACCATGACCTACCTGATGGGCGCGTTCTTCATCGGCGGCCAGATCTTCGAGTACACCGAGCTGGTGCACCAGGGTCTGACCATCTCGTCCAGCCCGTACGGCTCGGTCTTCTACATGACCACCGGCTTCCACGGCCTGCACGTGACCGGCGGCCTGATCGCGTTCCTCTTCGTGCTCGGTCGCTCGTTCGCCGCCAAGCGCTTCGGTCACCACGAAGCCACCACCACGATCGTCACGTCCTACTACTGGCACTTCGTCGACGTGGTGTGGATCGCGCTGTTCGCGGTGATCTACCTGCTGCGCTGACCGGTCGCGCGGCCGCCCCGTCGGGCGGCCGTCCCAACCGGCCACGTGCGGTGGCACAGGTTCATTACAGAAGCTCAACACTCACAGCGAGACGAGGAAATTTTCGTGAAGGCACTCGCCGCCCGCAGGCACCACCGGCTGGCGCCGGTCGTTCTCCTGCTGCTGGCGCTGCTGACCACGGGCGGCGTCTACGCCGCCCTGGCTCCGAGCACGGCTAAGGCCGAGACCGTCAGCACCGCGGACATCGAGACCGGTAAGAAGCTGTTCCAGGCCAACTGCGCGACGTGCCACGGCGCGAACGCCCAGGGCACCGAGGGCGTGCCGTCCCTGGTTGGCGTCGGCGCTGCCGCCGTCGACTTCCAGGTGTCGACCGGCCGCATGCCGATGCAGATGAACGGCCCGCAGGCCGAGGCCAAGCCGCCGCAGTTCGACAAGGAGCAGACGGCCGCGCTGTCCGCCTACGTCGCCTCGCTGGGCGCCGGTCCGGCGATCCCCACCGACGCGCAGGTCGACGCCACCCAGGGCGACCCCTCGAACGGCATGGCCCTGTTCCGTACCAACTGCGCCATGTGCCACAACGCCGTGGGCGCCGGCGGCGCACTCTCCGAGGGCAAGTTCGCACCCGCCCTCTGGGAGACGTCGGAGCGGAACATCTACCAGGCGATGCTCACCGGCCCGCAGTCGATGCCGGTGTTCAACGACGCGAACATCACGCCGGACGAGAAGCGGGACATCGTGTCCTTCCTCGTCGAGCAGCGCGAGGGTTCGGCCGGCGGTAACGCGCTCGGCGCCCTCGGCCCGGTGTCCGAAGGCCTCTGGGCCTTCGCGATCGGCCTCGGTCTGCTCATCGGCGCCGCAGTGTGGATCGGAGCGAAGTCCTCGTGAGCGAGAACCAGAACAACCGTGCCGACACCTCGCACGAGGTGACGGTCACCCCGGAGGCTGGCACCGACGTCGAGCGGTTCGCCGACCCGGGCGTCCCGGAGCACAAGCACCGGCTGACCGACACCGACCCGCGCGCCGCCAAGCGCGCCGAGCGGACCGTCACCTTCCTGTTCGTCCTGTCGATCCTGGGCACGATCGGCTCGATCGTCGCCTACGTGATGGTCCCGCCGGACGGCACGACCTCGGGCGTGCGCCTCTCGACCCTGCTGATCGGTCTCGGCCTCGCCCTGTCGCTGCTGGGCATCGGCATCGCCGGCATCCACTGGGCCAAGTCGCTGATGGGCGACAAGGAGATGGTCCAGGAGCGGCACCCGCTCGCGACCAGCGAAGAGGACCGCGCGATCGCGGTCAAGGACCTGAACGACGGCCTGCAGGACTCGGGCGTCGTCGGCCGCCGCGGCATGCTCAAGGGCGCGTTCTTCGGTGCCCTGGCGCTGTTCCCGCTCGCCATCGCCGTGCCGCTGATCGGCTCCGTGGGCGGTGACTGGAACGTCTCCAAGTTCAAGCACACCATGTGGCGCACCGGCACGCGCCTCGCGATCGACCCGTCGGGCCGGCCCATCAAGGCCTCCGACGTGACCGTCGGCTCCGTCTTCCACGTGGTCCCCGAGACCACGGAGGAGTTCCGCGAGACGCACGAGTGGATCAACGAGAAGTCCAAGGCCGTCGTGCTCATGGTCCGTCTCAACCCCGAGGACCTCAAGGCCGACCAGTCGCCCCCCGGCGAGACCTGGTCGCACGAGGGCATCGTGGCCTACTCGAAGATCTGCACGCACGTGGGCTGCCCGGTGGCGCTCTACGAGCAGCAGACCCACCACCTCCTGTGCCCCTGCCACCAGTCGACGTTCGACATCGCCGACAGCGCCAACGTGGTCTTCGGCCCGGCCAACCGCCGCCTGCCGCAGCTCCCGATCACTGTCGACGCCGAGGGCTACCTCGTGGCGCAGGACGACTTCGCCGAGCCCATCGGCCCGAGCTTCTGGGAGCGCCTGAAGTGAGCACCGCGACCCAAGACACCAAGCGCGAGGCACCGGCCAAGCCGACGACGACCGTCGGCAAGGCCGCGGACTACCTCGACCAGCGCACCTCCATCGGCGTCGCCGTCAAGGAGTTCGCGCGCAAGGTCTTCCCGGACCACTGGTCCTTCATGCTCGGCGAGATCGCCCTGTTCTCGTTCGTGGTGCTGATCATCTCGGGCTTCTTCCTGACGATGTTCTTCGAGCCGTCGATGGCGCTGGAGCGCTACGAGGGCGAGCACCCGGCGAACATGCACGGGCAGCTCATGTCCGTGGCGTTCGCCTCGACCCTCGACATGTCGTTCGAGGTGCGCGGCGGTCTGCTCATGCGGCAGATCCACCACTGGTCGGCGCTGATCTTCATGGCCTCGATCGTCGTGCACATGATGCGCGTGTTCTTCACCGGCGCGTTCCGCAAGCCGCGCGAGATCAACTGGATCGTCGGCATCCTGCTGATGATCCTGGGCCTGGCCGCCGGCTTCACCGGCTACTCGCTGCCCGACGACGTGCTGTCCGGCAACGGCCTGCGCATCACCGACGGCGTGGTCAAGTCCATTCCGCTGGTCGGCTCGTTCATGTCGTACATGATCTTCGGCGGGGAGTTCCCGGGGCACCACATCGTGCCGCGCCTGTTCACCCTGCACATCTTCGTGGTGCCGGGCATCCTGCTGGCGCTCATCGCGCTGCACCTGTTCCTCATGGTGCTGCAGAAGCACACCCAGTACCCGGGTGGTGGCCGCACCGACAAGAACGTGGTGGGCTACCCGGCCGCGCCGGTGTACGTCGCCAAGATGACCGGCAACTTCTTCATCGTCTTCGGCGTGCTGGTGCTCATGGGCGCCACGATGTCGATCAACAACGTGTGGAACTACGGGCCGTTCGACCCGTCGCCGGTCTCCGCCGGTGCCCAGCCGGACTGGTACATGCTGTTCCTGGAGGGATCGCTGCGCCTGATGCCGGGCCAGGGCACGGAATGGGTGATCTTCGGCTATACGTTGCCGCTGAACGTCCTGATCCCCGCCGTGGTCATCCCGGGCATCCTGTTCACGTTCCTCATCGTCTACCCGTTCCTCGAGGCCCGGGTCACCGGCGACGACCGCGAGCACCACGTGCTGGACCGCCCGCGCAACAAGCCGGCTCGCACCGGCCTGGGCGTCGCGTTCCTGACGGCGTTCATCATCCTGGCCCTCGCGGGGTCGAACGACCTCATCGCCACGCACTTCGCGCTGTCGATCAACGGGATCACGTGGGCCTTCCGCGTCCTGTTCTTCGTGGGGCCGGTGTTCGCGTACTTCGTCACCAAGCGCATCTGCCTCGGGCTGCAGCGCAAGGACCGCGAGCTGGTGCTGCACGGCCACGAGTCGGGCCGCATCGTGCGCTTCGCCAACGGCGAGTACATCGAGGTGCACACGCCGCTCGACGAGCAGGAGCGCTGGCTGCGCGTCAACTACGACGCGCCCGCCCCGCTGGCGATCGCCCCGAAGACGGACGCCCGCGGTGTGAAGCGCAAGGGCTACGGCGCCGACAAGCGCTGGCAGGGCCTGTCCCGGTTCTTCTACGAGGACCGTGTCTCGCCCGTCACGCCGGCGGAGGTCGCGGCCGCGCACTCGCACGGTGAGCACGACGAGCTGACCGGCTCCGAGCACCAGGCCGTCGAGGCCGGTGCGGGAACCTCGCGGGAGCACTGAGCGACCTGCGACACCAAGCGATGGCCTGTGTCTCCCGGTCCGCGTCTGCGGCCGGGGACACGGGCCATTGCCGTCCCGGCGGGCACCACACCGGCGCACGACCAGGACGGCGTCCCACCCTGCGCACCGTCCGGTGTGCGGACCGATCCTGGAGGTACCTCAGCAATGGCTGTCTACACGCTCCCTGACCTGACCTACGACTACGCCGCGCTCGAGCCCCACATCTCGGGCAAGATCATGGAGCTGCACCACTCCAAGCACCACGCGACGTACGTCAAGGGTGCCAACACTGCCCTGGAGCAGCTCGAGGAGGCCCGCGAGACGGGCAACCTGGCAAACGTCAACAAGATCGAGAAGGACCTCGCGTTCAACCTCGGTGGTCACATCAACCACTCGATCTTCTGGACGAACATGGCACCGGAGGCCGGCGGAGAGCCGACCGGCGACATCGCCGCCGCGATCGACGAGCACTTCGGCTCGTTCGAGAAGTTCAAGGCGCACTTCACCGCCGTCGCCGCTGGTGTGCAGGGCTCCGGCTGGGCCGTCCTGGCCTGGGACTCGGTCGGCCAGAAGCTGGTCGTGGTCCAGCTGTTCGACCAGCAGGGCAACATCCCCTTCGCGCTCACCCCGGTCCTCATGCTGGACTGCTGGGAGCACGCCTACTACATCGACTACCTGAACGTGCGCCCGGACTACATCAAGGCCTGGTGGAACCTGGTGTCGTGGAGCAACGTCTCCGAGCGCCTCGCGCGGGCCAAGACGCAGACCGCGGGCCTCGTCGTCGCCTCGGCGTGACCCTCTGCACGAGGCTCTGCACGAGGCTCTGCAAGACCCCTGCATGACCCTGCATGATCCTGGTTCGACCCCGCCGCGGGCCGGCGCGGCCTGACCGGCGGACCAGATCCGGCGCACCCCGATACGGGGGTGCGCCGGATCTGTCGTGTCACGTCCTGGCCTGCTGATTCGTCGTCGAGGGTGGTAAGGAAGCCCGGCGCGGTGTCTACTGGACGTCAGGAAGTGGCCCACGCCGCCGATCTCAGGGGTGATGACGTGGCGAAGAAGCAGCGTCCGAGTGCCGTCGGCAAGGCAGCCGACTACCTGGACCAGCGCACCACCATCGGTGTGCTGGTGAAGGAGCTTGCGCGGAAGGTCTTCCCCGACCACTGGTCGTTCATGCTGGGCGAGATCGCGCTGTTCTCGTTCATCGTCCTGATCGCGTCCGGTTTCTTCCTGACGATGTTCTTCGACCCGTCCATGGCCCTGGTGCGGTACGAGGGGGAGTACCCGCCCTCGATGAACGGCCAGCTCATGTCGGCGGCGTTCCAGTCCACCGTGCACATGTCGTTCGAGGTGCGCGGCGGTCTGCTCATGCGGCAGATCCACCACTGGTCGGCACTGATCTTCATCGGCTCGATCGTCCTGCACATGTTCCGGGTGTTCATCACCGGAGCCTTCCGCAAGCCGCGGGAGATCAACTGGATCGTCGGCCTGACCATGCTGATCCTGGCCCTCGCGGCCGGGTTCACCGGCTACTCGCTCCCTGACGACGTGCTGTCCGGCAACGGCCTGCGCATCATCGACGGCGTGGTCAAGGCGATCCCGCTGATCGGCGCCTACCTGTCCTTCCTGGTCTTCGGCAACGAGTTCCCGGGTGATCAGGTGATCCCACGGCTGTTCACCCTGCACATCTTCGTGATTCCAGGCATCCTGATCGCCCTCATCGCGCTGCACCTGTTCCTGATGGTGCTGCAGAAGCACACCCAGTACCCCGGCGGCGGCCGTACCGACAAGAACGTCGTGGGCTACCCCGCGGCGCCGGTGTACGTGGCCAAGATGACCGGCAACTTCTTCATCATCGCCGGCGTGCTGACGCTCATGGGCGCCACCATGGCGATCAACAACATCTGGAACTACGGCCCGTACGACCCGGCGCCGGTCTCGGCGGGCACCCAGCCGGACTGGTACATCCTGTTCGTCGACGGCGCGCTACGGCTCATGCCGGGACCGGGCTTCGAGTGGGTCCTGTGGGGCTACACCCTGCCCATGAACATCCTGATCCCGGCCGTGATCGTGCCGGGCATCCTGTTCACGCTGCTGTTCGCGTGGCCGTTCCTCGAGGCCCGGGTGACCGGCGACCACCGCGAGCACCACGTGCTGGACCGGCCACGCAACCGGCCGGTACGCACGGCTGTCGCGGTCGCGCTGTTCCTGGCGTTCCTGATCTGTGCCCTGGCCGCCACCAACGACCTCATCGCCACGCACTTCTCGCTGAGCATCTTCGCGATCACCTGGGCGCTGCGGATACTCCTGTTCGTGGGGCCGCTCTTCGCCTTCTTCGTGACCAAACGCGTCTGCCTCGCGCTCCAGCGCAAGGACCGGGAGCTGGTGCTGCACGGCCACGAGTCCGGCCGTATCGTGCGCTTCGCCACCGGCGAGTACGTCGAGGTGCACACCCCGCTGGACCCGCAGGAGGTATGGCTGCGCACCCAGCACACCTCGCCGCGGCCGCTCGAGATCAAGCCCGCGATGGACGCCCGCGGCGTCAAGCGCAAGGGCTATCGTTCCGACCGCCGGTGGCAGCGGCTGTCCGAGTTCTTCTACGAGGACCGCGTGGAGCCGGCGACACCGGCGGAGCTCGCGGCGGCGCACTCGCACGGCGAGCACGACCAGATCGAGGCCAGGACGCCCGCGGGCGTCGGGCCGGGCACCTCCGGTCCGCGAACCAGCGGGCCGCGAACCGGCCCGGGTACCTCCGGTCCGGGTACCTCCGGCCCGCGAGCCGACGGCGAGGGCGCCACGGGGCCGGGCGAGGAGCCACGGCCCGGGAGCAAGAGCTAGTCGTCCAGCCCCAGCGCGAACGCCTGCTCCAGGTCCGCCTTGGAGAAGGCGCGGAACGCGATCAGCGTCTCGGTGTTCTGCACGCCCGGCACCTTGTTCACGCGGTCGGACACGACGCCGGCGAGCTGCTCGTGCTCGGGGACGCGCACGATCGCGACCAGGTCGGTCTTGCCCGTCACGGAGAAGACCTCGCTCACTCCGTCGATGTTCGCGACCTCCTGCGCGACCTCGGGGATGCGGGACGTCTCGGCGTCGATGAGGACGATCGCGGTCAGCATGCCGTCATCGTATCCACGTGCCGGCCGTTCGCGGGTTCACGCGCGGGCGCGGCGGCTCCGGCGGGCTCCGCGGGCTCTGCCGCATCAGCCTCGGCGCCCTCGCCGATCTCGACGCGCACCCGCTCCGACGCCCAGGTCAGGTCGGCGTGCGCGCCGGCCGCGCGCACCGGGCAGGCCCAGGTGTCGCTGACGTGCACCAGCCGCACGCCGGGGGAGTCGAGCCAGGCGAGCAGCAGGTCCGTCTCCTCGGGGTGCGCGGCGGGCGCGGGTGCCACGGGCGGCTCCACGTGCTCCGCCGTCGTGCGCAGGGCCGAGACCAGGGGGAGGGGGCTCGTGCCCGGGGCCGAGACGTCGGTGCCGGCGAGCCGGCCGTGCTTGATCACGACGATCTCCCAGCCGCCGGGCTTGCCCGGGGCATCCCCGATGCCGGACGGGCGCGCGGCCACCAGCTCGGCGCACCCGGCCAGCGGACCGATCCGCTGGGCCCGGTGCGCGCCGTGCACGAAGGCGCGCAGGCGGCGCGTGACCTCGCCCGCCTCCTCGTACCGCTCCTGGTGGGCCAGGGTCGCGATCCGGTCGGAGAGGGCGCGCACCACGGGGGCGGGGTCGCCGGTGAGGGCGTCGCGGGCGGCCTCGGCCACGTCCGCGTAGGAGGTGTCGGGGCCCTCGGTCGCCACGCAGGGTGCCGAGCAGCGGCCCATGCCGGCCAGGGCGCAGGGGCTGCCGGGGCGCTTGGAGACCAGCGGGATGCGGGCGGTGCACTGGCGCAGGTTCAGGGCGTCGTGCAGGGCGTGCACGGCCTCCTGGGCGGTCCGCCGGGACCCGAAGGGCCCGATGTGCGCGGCGCCCGCCACGACGCCGCTCACGACCGACAGGCGCGGGTACGCCTCGTCGGTCAGCCGCACCCACGAGTGCCGCTCCGGGAACTTGGAGCGCCGGTTGTAGCGCGGGGCGTGCTCGGTGATGAGCCGCAGCTCGCGCACCTGCGCCTCCAGCGGGGTGGCGCACGCGACGGGCGTGACGCGCTCGGCGATGCGCACCATCTCCGTGATGCGCCGCCGCTTCTCGGCGGCGGTGAAGTACGAGCGCACCCGCTTGCGGATGTTGACCGACGTGCCGACGTACAGCACCTCGTCACCGGGGCCGCGGAACAGGTAGACACCGGGGGAGTCGGGCAGCCCGTCGGCCAGGTGCCGCTTGCGGCGCACCTCGGGCGGCACCGGGTCGGCCGCCGTCGCCAGCTCCTCGAGGTGCGTCACGCCCATCGGCGCGAGGCGGTCGAACAGGGCGTGCAGCACGTCGACGGTCGCCCGCGCGTCGGCCAGCGCGCGGTGGTCGGGGGAGACGGTGGCGTGGAACAGGTTGGCGAGCGTGGACAGCTTGTGGTTGGGCGCCTCGTCCCGCGTGACCAGGCGCCGGGCCAGGGGCACCGTGTCCACCACGGTGAAGCCGGGCCACGGGTAGTCCAGCCGGGCGCACATCGCCTTGAGGAAGCCGACGTCGAACGGGGCGTTGTGCGCCACCAGCACCGTGTTGTGCGCGAACTCCAGGAAGCTCGGCAGCACCAGCGCGATGTCCGGCGCCGTGGCGACCATGGAGTTGGTGATACCGGTCAGCCGCGCGACGAACGCCGGGACCGGCTGCCCTGGGTTCACCAGCGACTGGAACTCGCCCAGCACCTCGCCGCCGCGCACCTTGACGGCACCGATCTCGGTGATGCCGCCCTCCTTGGCGTTGGTGCCCGTGGTCTCGAGGTCCACCACGACGAAGGTCACGTCCCGCAGGGGCGTGCCGAGCTCCTCGAAGGTCGCCTGGTACGGGGCCCGGGTGGCGGCGGACGTGGAGGTGCTCACGGCCTGCACGCTATCCCGAGCCACTGACACTGGGCCCGCGGGCCCACCGTCGGGTGGGCCCGCGGCCTCTGGTCGCCGCACGCGCCCGTTCCTAGAGTCGACGGATGATTCGCCGGCCCGGGAAACCTGACCGACGCACCGTCCCCGACAAGAGCCCCGACACGAGCCCTGACGACCGTGGTCAGGCGCTCCTGGAGTACGTGGCCGTCGTCGGCCTGCTGCTCCTCGTGGTCGCCCTGGTACTCGCGGCGGCGACGCCGGTGGGCCGGGACCTGAGCGGCCAGCTCGTCTGCGCGGTCCAGTCCATCGGGCAGCCCGAGCGCCCCGAGGACTGCGTCGACGGACCGGGGGACGGGCCCGGCGACGACGACGGACCAGGCGGACCGGGCGACGACGACCGCCCCGGCGACACCTCGTGCGAGGACGAGCTCACGCTGTCCCGCGTCTCCCAGGAGGACCACGACACCGCCATGGTCGTGATCCAGATCGGCTGCGTCTGGTACCCGATCCCCGTCACGTGCCTGTTCACCGTCTCGGAGACCGAGCTCGACGACGTCTGGAAGACGGTGATCTCCGGCGGCCGGGACGAGAGCCTGGAGCGCGAGGGCAACGACAAGATCGTCGACTGCGTGACCGCCGGCTGGGGCGACGAGAGCGAGGACCCGGACGACGAGGAGTGCAACCGGACGATGCCGACCAGCGAGGACGTCAGCCTCGACCCGCCGAAGGTCCGCGTCGGCTGCAAGTGGCTCCCCGTGCCCCAGGACGTGTGTGACGCCGAGTGGGATGCGTACAAGGACTCGAGGCCCGGCAGGGAGCGCGCCGCGACGTCGGGCTGGCTCTACGAGTGCGTCACGACGGCCTACGACAACATGGAGCCCGACTGCTACGTCCAGGTCAACACCCACATCGAGGACCACACGACGTCGTTCCTGTTCTTCCGGTTCAGCACGACGGAGGCGGTGATGATCGAGCGGCTCGGTGACGGACGCGTCCGGGTGCACATGCTCAAGGGCAGCGGGTTCGGCGGCGGGGTGTCCGGCGACGACATCTTCGGCTCGCCCATCTCCTTCGGGGTCTCCGCGATCGACGGGGTCACGAGCGACACCGCGTACGAGTTCACGAGCGTCGAGGACGCGCAGGAGTGGATCTCGTGGCAGTCGAAGACCGATGGCCTCAAGTCGGGCATGGACAGCGCCTGCGGGGCCTTCGGCGGCCAGCTCCAGGCCGGCTGCGAGCCGGCGAAGCGCCGCTACAACGACCATCTCGAGGACGAGCCGGACCACCACGTCGTCAACGACGCGGACACCGAGACCAAGAAGGTCACCGTCAACGTCGGGATCGACGGGCAGAAGGGCGGCAAGAGCAAGGACGGCAAGGGCGTGGGCGCGGGCGGCAGCGCCGAGGGCAGCTACGAGGGCGAGGTCATGGTCGAGGACCGGCTCTGGGACAACGGCCTCTACGAGGTGAGCTACACGTCCACGGACATCGGCGGCTTCCTGGTCTCCGGCGCGCTCGGGCCGGGCGGGCCGTGGGGCAAGAGCGACAAGCTCGGAAAGCTGATGGGCAAGGGCGGGGTCGGCGCCACGTGGAAGGGCTCGACGAAGACCACCGTGTACTTCGACGAGAACGGCGACCTCGTGCAGATGTACATCACCATCGACGACCAGGCGCTCGCGACGCTCTACGAGGCCGGGTTCGAGGTGGAGACGGACCTGCCGTACGGCTTCGAGGCGGGCGGCAGCTACAGCAAGAACAAGCAGGAGGGCACCTCGTCCGTCCAGGAGTTCATCCTCGACTTCAACCAGTACCCGGACCTGCGCGAGAAGTTCACGCCGATGGTCGACGAGCTGTTCCCGCGCGACGACGAGGGCAAGCTGAAGAAGGGCGACATCGAGATCGACCGGGACGACCAGGAGGACGGCGGTGAGCTGCGCGAGGCGCTGGAGGAGCACGGCAACGTGCGCGAGCTGACCTACGACGACACCAAGACCGAGGAGAAGGTCGAGACGGGCGTGAGCTGGCAGGGGATCGACCTGCTCAAGGGCGAGTGGATCACCACGGACGAGGAGCGGGTGCTCAAGGAGTCGTCGTTCGAGATCACCGACGCGGACGGCAACAAGGTCAAGGTCGAGCCCGCCCCCCGCTGCCGGCACGAGAAGTTCGAGCCGGACGACGACTACTACACCAACGGCAAGGTGAAGCAGGGCCTGGGCGGCGACTGGTTCAACCCGATGTACGACCGGGACGAGGGCACGTACCCGGGCACCGACTTCGACGATGACGTGCCGGGCAGCCGGAGCGAGAAGAGCAGGTCGCTGGCCGACGAGTACGCCAGGGCGTTCCCGGACAAGAACATCATCGTCCGGCACCGCGACATCGGGCTCGAGTTCGGGCCCGACGTCACGGGCAAGGTGCACCTCGCCACGGTGGGCGACTTCTACGTGGTGGGGCTGGACTCAGGGACGGTCACGCGCAAGGGCGACGGCGGCTACCTGAACTGGGCGTTCAAGGGGAACTTCAACCGCCCCGGGGACAACAAGGTGGTCAAGTTCAAGCCGCGGGGCGAGTGAGGCGAGGGCCTCAGCCCCAGGTCTCGCCCGTGAGCTGCTCGTAGATCTCCACGTAGCGGGCGCGGGTCTCGGCCACGACGTCGGCCGGGATCTCGGGGCCCGGGTAGGTGCGGTCCCAGCCGGTCAGGGTCGAGGACCAGTCGCGCACGAACTGCTTGTCGTAGGACCACTGCCCGCGGCCGGGCTCGTACTCGCTCGCCTTCCAGAAGCGCGAGGAGTCGGGCGTGAGCACCTCGTCGGCGAGCGTGAGCACGCCGTCGGCGTCGAACCCGAACTCCAGCTTGGTGTCGGCGATGATGACGCCGCGCTCGCGCGCGATCTCGGCGCCGCGGTCGTAGATGGCCAGGGTCAGCTCGCGCAGGCGGTCCGTGGTCTCGGCGCCCAGCTCCTTGGCGATCTCGTCGACGGAGATGTACTCGTCGTGCCCCTCGTCCGCCTTGGTGGACGGCGTGAACACGGGCTCCGGCAGCCGGTCGGCCTCGACCAGGCCCGGGGGGAACGCCACACCGGACACGCTGCCCGTGGCGTTGTACGAGTCCAGGCCGCCGCCCGCGAGGTACCCGCGGGCGATGCACTCGACCGGCACGATCGTCAGCTTCTTGCAGCGGATCGCGCGGCCGGCCCACTCCTCGGGGACGTCCTCGCTGATCACGTGGTTGGGCACCAGGTCGGCGAACTGCCGGAACCACCACAGCGAGAGCTGGGTGAGGATCGCGCCCTTGTCGGGCACGGGCGTCGGCAGCACGACGTCGTACACCGACACGCGGTCGGAGGCCACCAGGATCACATCGTCGCCGTCCGCGTAGACCTCGCGAACCTTGCCCTTCCGGATCAGTTCCACGGGGCCAAGGCTAACCCGGTACGCGCGCCGGGCCGGTGCGCGTACCAGGGTTGCGTCCTGCCTCTACGCGCCCGCGAGGTCGAGGACGGCGTAGCCGGAACCGTCCAGGTGCACGACGTCGGAGCCGGCGCCACCGCCGGCCTCCACCCGCAGGCCGCGGGCGAGCAGCGCGCGTCCGCCGGCGGCACCGGCCAGCGGGAACCGCACCGCCGCACTCCCCGGGTTGAGCAGCACGGCGAGCGTGCCGCCGCGCATGTACGCCAGGGGGTACCCCGTGGCCAGCACCTCGACGGGCGCCGCCGCGTCCAGGCGCGGGTCGTCGTGCCGCAGCGCGATCAGGTCGCGGACCAGGCGCAGCAGCGAGCCGTCGTCGTCCACCTGGGCGGCGACCGTCGGACGCTCCGGGTCGGGGTCCTGGGGCAGGTAGGCCGAGTCCGCGGGCTTGCCCGGGCCGTAGGGGTCCGCGGGCAGGTCGCCCCACTGCATCGGGGTGCGCGAGCCAGCCCGGTCGTAGGCCGGGCCGAGCCGCGAGCCCTCCAGCGTGGGCGTGCCCGGCACGTACCGCATGCCGATCTCGTCGCCGTAGTAGACCGACGGCAGGGCCGGCCAGGTCATCGTGAGCACGTGCGCCACGCGGGCCTGCTCGGCGTCGCGCGGGCCCGCCACCAGCCGCGTGAAGTCGTGGTTCGACGTCGGCAGGCCCACCACTCCGCCGCGGCCCGTCGCCGCGATGGCGTCCGTCGCGGCCTGCCAGGCCCGCACGAACGTGGCGGCGTCACCCGCGCCGTCCGCACCGGCCCACGGCGACAGCTCGCCCCAGGACTCGCTCACCGTGCCCGCGTTGTTGTTCCACAGCGAGCGCAGCGGCAGGCCGTCGTCGTCCCCGCCGAACTGGAGGAAGAAGTCGGCGTGGAAGCCCGCGGGGACGGCGACCTTCGGGTCGCCCCACTCGCTGATGATCACGCGGCCGGGCCACTCGCGGTCGAGCCAGGCGCGCATCTCGTGCCACAGCTTGCCGGTCTCGACGTGCCCGGGGTCGTCCTTGACGAGGGACGCCGCCATGTCCACGCGGAACCCCGCGACGCCGAGGCCGAACCAGTGCGCCATGATCTCGCGCAGCGCGGCCCGGTTGGCCAGCGGGCCCGGCGCGTCGACGGGCTGCCGCCACGGCTCGGCGGGGTCCGTGCGGGCGTAGCCGAAGTTGAGCGCGGGCTGCACGGGGAAGAAGTTGGGCTTGTAGTACCCGCCCCGCTTGCCGGGACCGGGCTGGAAGCCCTCGGCGGGCACGTCGCTCCACACGAACCGGCCGTCCTCCGGGTCGTCGGCCGACGCGCGGAACCACGGGTGCTGGTCCGAGGTGTGCCCGGCCACGAGGTCGAGCAGCACCGAGATGCCGCGCCGCCCGGCCTCCTCGGTCAGGCGCGCCAGGTCCTCGTTCGTGCCGTAGCGCGGCGCCACGGTCATGAAGTCGGCGACGTCGTACCCGGCGTCGGCGAACGGCGAGACGAAGCAGGGGCTGAGCCAGATCGCGTCCACGCCGAGCCACGCGAGGTAGTCCAGGCGCTCGGCGATGCCGGCGAGGTCGCCGATCCCGTCACCGTTCGAGTCCGCGAAGGACTGCGGGTAGATCTGGTAGAGCACGGTGCGCCCGAGGCGCGGGGCGAGGTCGACGGAAGCCAAGGAGCTACTCCTTCGTAGGTGGTGCGGAAGATCCAATGTGTCAGACGCTCAGGTCCCCCGGGGGACCTGAGC
>NZ_JBHVEG010000138.1:0-16497 GCF_042802395.1 Promicromonospora sp. NPDC057488 | reverse complement strand
GCCGGGAGGCCGCCCGGTCAGGCCTCGTCGAGGGTCGCCTCGTCCAGGTCCTCGAGCATCGACGTGGCGTCCTCGACGACCTCGGGCAGCCGGTGCCGCACACCGTGCAGGAGCCAGCGCGCGAGCGCGAGCTCGCCCACGAGCATGGCGCGCTCCGCGAGGCGCGAGTCGCTCAGCTCGGTGCGGCGCAGCTGGTAGGCCTCCATGACGGAGTCCACGGCCTCCATCGGCGCCGCGGCGATCAGCCACGCGAGGTCGTCGGCGGGGTCCGCGACGCGGGCCTCCGACCAGCCCGAGACCGCCACGACCCGCTGCCGGTCCACGAGGAGCTGGTCGGGCGCCAGGTCGCCGTGCGTCACCACGGGCTTGAACCGCCAGAGGGAGACGTCCTCCAGGGCGGTCTCCCAGCGGCGCAGCAGGGTGGGCGGGACGCGGCCGGTCCGGGCCGCCTCGTCCACCTCGGTCAGCCGGCGCTCCCGGTACTCGGACGCGGTGTAGCTGGGCAGGCCGCACGTCTCCACGACGGAGGTGGGCAGCTCGTGGATGGCCGCGATGGCCCGGCCCAGGTCGGCGGCGAGCCCTGGGCCCTGCTCCAGGGACTCGACGTCGAGGTTGTCGCCGATGATCCGGCGGTGCACGACGGCGCGGCCGCCCTCCGGGAGGAGCGCGTAGCCCGCGACCTGCGGCACCACGAACGGGAGCACGCCCGTGTCGATGTACAGCCGGAGCGCGTCGAGCAGCTCGATCTCGGCCTCCAGGGCCGCGCCCGCCACCGTGGTGCGGGGCGCGCGCACCACCCATTCCTGGTCGTCCGCACCGGTCACGACGGCGACGTCGTAGTCGCCGGCGAGGTCCCCGACGCGGACCGACTGGGCGTCGAGACCCGGCACGGCGGCGGTCGAGAGGGCAGCGAGAGCGAGGGGCGTGCGGGACACGTGCTCACCCTAGAGCAGCGCCGGGCACCCGACGGCGCAGGGACCGGGGCGTGTCCGACCACAGCACGGGTGCGGCACCGGCCCGCGAGAGGACTAACGTCGTCCCGTGCGTTTTCTCGACCTCCCCTTCGCCCGCGCCGCCCACGACCGCGCCGCCCACCGGCGCGCGACGCCCGGCCTCCTCGACGACCTGCTCAAGGAGCAGGGCACGCGGGTGCTCGTGGTGCGCGGCACCCGGGTGGCCACGGTCGGCTCGCGGGTCGCGTTCCTCCCGCCCGACGACGTGGCGCACCTCGCGACGCGGGCCCTGCTCTACCTCGGGGAGGCCGACGGCGTCAGCCATCTCGGGCTGGTCCTGGCCGACGCCGAGGCCGAGCCGGACCTCGACGTCGAGTGGACCGGGCTGCGCACGCTCGACGCGCCCGACCTGGAGGTCGGCCTGGTGGTCGAGGCCGTCGCGCTGGCCCAGTGGCACACGGTGCACACCCACTGCCCGCTGTGCGGCACGCGGACCGAGGTGACGCAGGCCGGCTGGGTGCGGCACTGCCCGGCGGACGAGTCCAACCACTTCCCGCGGACCGACCCCGCGGTGATCATGGCCATCACCGACGCCGACGACCGCCTGCTCCTGGCCCGCGGGCCCCAGTGGGACCTGGGCCGCCGCTCGGTGCTGGCCGGGTTCGTCGAGCCCGGGGAGGGCCTGGAGCAGGCCGTGGCCCGCGAGACGGCGGAGGAGGTCGGCGTGCTGCTCGACCCCGCGTCCATCGAGTACCGCGGCAGCCAGTCGTGGCCGTTCCCGGCCTCGCTCATGCTCGGCTTCCGGGCCCGGGCGACCACCACGGAGCTGACCCGGCAGGAGGACGAGATCGCCGAGGCCGACTGGTTCACCCGCGACGAGGTCGCCACGGCGGTCGCGGACGGCCACCTGGGCCTGCCCGGGCGGTCGTCGATCGCGCGCTCCCTGATCGAGGAGTGGTTCGGCGGGCCGGTCGGGGCGTGAGCCAGGGCCCGGTCCGGGCGTGAGCCAGGGCCTGGTCGGGGCGTGAGTCCGGGCCTGGTCCGGGCCCGGTCGGGCCCGATTCAGGCGCCCGTGATCAGCGCCTCCAGCTCGGCCTCGTCGAGCAGCCGGTCCGGGCGCACGGTCGTGTCCGAGCCCACGTAGTAGAAGGCCGCGCTGACCTGGTCCAGCGGCAGCCCCGTCCAGCGCGACCACGCCAGCCGGTACACGGCGAGCTGCACCTCGCGGGCGGCCCGCGCCGAGGCGTCGAGCGGCTCGCGACCGGTCTTCCAGTCGACGACCACGACGGCGTCGGGGCCGGTCGCGGGGTCCTTGAAGACGGCGTCCATGCGGCAGCGCAGCATGACGCCGGCCACCGGGGTCTCGACGTCGACCTCGACCGCCACGGGCATCCGGGCCGACCACTCCGACCCCAGGAAGGTGTCGCGCAGCTTGTCGAGGTCGGTGTCCTCGGGCAGGTCGTCGTCCTCGGCGCTGGGCAGGTCGTCGACGTCGAGCAGCGTGGCCGACGTGAAGAACTGCTCCACCCACTCGTGGAACCGGGTGCCGCGGCGGGCGTGCACCGTGGGCTGCACCGGGACCGGCCGGCGCAGCTGGAGGGCGAACGCGTCGCGGTCGGCGGCGAGCCGCACCAGGCCCGACGCCGAGACGTGCGCCGGGAACGCGACCTCGCGGTCGGTGCGCCGGTTCCGCTCGGCCAGGAGCATGCGTGCGAGGTCCACCAGGTCGTGACCGGCGGCGTCGGCCAGGACGCCCTGCGGTGCGGTCAGCGCGTCGGCCGGGAGCCGCATGGCGGCGAGCGCGACCAGCCGCTCCTCCGCGGCCCCGTCCACCAGGGCGGCCGTGGCGCGCAGGACGTCGCGGGCGGTCGGGGCCGGGTTCTGCTGCTGGTCCGCGCCGCCGTCCGTGCCGCCGTCCGCGGCCGGCCACACCGCCGTGATCTCCTCCGCGTTGCGCGGGTTCTCGGCGTCGGGCTCCGGCATCGGGGCCCACAGGTCGGTCTTGACCAGCTCGGCCCCGGCAAGCTCGGCGAGGAACGGGGAGACGCCGCGCGGGCGGCTCGCCGTGCCCCACCAGGAGGCGGTGAGGAAGAGCTCGCGGCGGGCCCGCGTGAACGCCACGTAGGCCAGGCGCCGCTCCTCGGCGAGGCGGTGCTCGCCGCACTCGGCCTTGAACTCGTCGCGCAGCGCCACCAGGTCCTTGGTGTCGGAGGCGTGCTCCCAGTCGAAGAGCGGCAGGTCGTCCGCGTCGCCGCGCAGGTGGTACGGCAGCTCGCCGAGGTCGGACAGCCAGCCCGACGACGACTCCCCCGAGCGCGAGCCGCGGTCCCAGGTGGGGAACGCGCCGTCGGCCAGGCCGGCCACGGCCACGGCGTCCCACTCCAGGCCCTTCGCGGCGTGCGCGGTGATGACCTGGACGGCGTCGGGGTCGGGCTCGTGCACCGGCATGTCGAGCCCGCGCTCCCGCTCGCCCGCGACACCCAGCCAGGCCAGGAACGCGCCGAGCGTCGCGGTGTCCGAGGACTGCGCGAACGACGCCGCCACGTCCCGGAACGCGTCGAGGTGCTCGCGCCCCCGGTCGCTCACGGCGCCGCCGACCCCGGCGCCCGCCAGCGCGAGGGCCGTGGCCGCCTCGACGTCGAGGCCGAGCGCGCGCTCGGCCTGGACCACGAGCTCGGGCAGCGAGAGGTAGGTGAGACCGCGCAGGTCGCGCAGCAGCCGGGCGAGCGCCCCGAGGCGGCGGTGCGCGTCCGGGGACAGCACGCGGCCGTCCTGTGCCGGCTCGCCGGCGGGCGGCAGGTCGTCGAGCGCGTCGACGATCGAGCGGTGGTCGGAGACGTCGCCCTCGACCACGCGCAGGTCGTCGTCGGGCAGCTCCTCGACCGAGGCGGCGGCCGCCGCGCGGCGCGGGTCGTCCAGCCGCGCCAGGTCGGCCGCCCAGGACCCGAGGGCGTGCAGGTCGGCCGCGCCGAGATTGAGGCGGGGGCCGGTGAGCAGGCGCAGCAGGGAGTCGCCGCGGGACGGGTCGTGCGCGGCCTGGAGCAGCGCGACGACGTCGACCACCTCGGGCGTGGACAGCAGGCCGCCCAGGCCCACCACCTCGACCGGGAGCCCGCGGCGGCGCAGCGCCACCTCGATCGCGGGGAACTGCGCCCGCGCGCGGCAGAGCACGGCGGCCGTGGACCGGCCGTCCGGGTGCGCGCCGGAGCGCCAGCGTTCCGCCACCCACTCGGCGACGGCCTCGGCCTCCTCGTCCAGGGTCGCGGCGACGTGCGCCGACACCAGGCCCTCGCCGGCCCCGGGGCGCAGGTCCAGGGGCGGCACCTCGACGCTCGTGGCCGCGCCGGTCCGCGAGCGCAGCGGCCCGGACACGATGTTCGCGGCGGTGAGGATCGCGGCGTCGTTGCGCCAGGAGGTGGACAGGTAGTGCACGGCGGCGGGCACGCCGTCGTCGCGCTGGAAGCGGTCGGGGAAGCGGGCCAGGCCCGCCGCGGAGGCTCCGCGCCAGCCGTAGATGGACTGGTGCGGGTCGCCGACGGCGGTGACCGGGTGTCCGCCGCCGAACAGGCCGGACAGCAGCTCGACCTGGGCGTAGGAGGTGTCCTGGTACTCGTCGAGCAGCACGACCTCGAACCGGGCGCGCTCGGCGGCGCCCACCATCGGGACCTCGCGGGCGAGCTGGGCGGCGAACGAGACCTGGTCGCCGAAGTCGAGCGCCTCGGCGATGCGCTTGCGGCGCCGGTACTCGACCACGAGGTCGACGAACCGGGCCCGCTCGGCGATCGAGCCGATCAGCTTGTCGACGTCCTTGGTGCGCTTGCGCTGCTTGGGGCCGAGCGGGACCGACTCGAGGTGCTCGGCCATGTCGGTGAGGCGGGCCCGCGCGTCCGCGGGGTCGACGAGGTGCTCGCCGAGCGCGTCGGACAGCGCGACGACCGCCCCGGTCACGGTGCTGACGGCCCGGTCGGTGGCGAGGTCCTCGTCCCAGGACTCCACCACCTGCGACGCGAGCTGCCACTGCTCGGCCTGGCCGAGGAGGCGCGCGCTGGGTTCGACGCCGAGGCGCAGGCCGTGGTCGGCCACCAGGGAGGCGGCATAGGCGTTGTAGGTGGCGACCGTGGGCCGGTCGAGGTCCAGTCCGGCCAGGGCCTCGCCGGACTCCTCGCCGAGCGCCCGGTTGAGCTGCGCCAGGCGGGTCTGCACGCGCTGGGTGAGCTCGCCCGCGGCCTTGCGCGTGAAGGTGAGGCCGAGCACCTGCTCGGGCTGGACCAGCTTGTTGGCGATGAGCCACACCACGCGCGCGGCCATGGTCTCGGTCTTGCCGGACCCGGCGCCCGCGACGACGAGCGCGGGCTCCAGGGGCGACTCGATGACGCGGACCTGCTCGTCGGTCGGCTCGTGCCGGCCGAGCAGCCGCGCGATGGCGCGGGCCGACAGGCGGATCTCCGGCTCGTGCCCGATCACTCGACCACCTTCCGTCCTTCGGGCTGCAGCGGGCAGGACCGGCGCACCACGCACATCTCGCAGAGGTCGTTGTTCCGGGCCGCGAAGCTCGCGGCGGCCATGGTGTCGGCGGCGCCCTCGACGGTGTCGCGGGCCCAGCTCCCGCCGTTCTCGTCGGGGGCGAGCGCGGGCTGGTTCCGCACGCTCGCCGAGACCGTCTCGGTGCCGACGTAGACCAGGCTCGCGCCCTTGCTGACCGTGCCGTCGGGCAGGTCGAGCGCGCCCTCCTCGACGGCGAGCTGGTAGGCGCCGAGCTGCGGGTTCTCCGCCGCCTTGTCCTTGCTGGCCGCGGTCTTGCCGGTCTTGAGGTCGGCCACGGTGACGCTGCCGTCGCCCGCGTCCTCGACGCGGTCCACCTGGCCGCGCAGGCGCGCGCGCCCCACCCGCAGGTCGAAGTCGGCCTCGACGAGCAGCGGCTCGCCGGCGTCGCCCAGGTAGTCCGCGAGCCGCTCCACCATGCGCTCGGCACGCTTGCGCAGCTGCAGCGAGGGCCAGCCGTCGGGCAGCGCGAGCTCGGGCCAGCGGCGGTCCAGCTCCTGCTTCAGGTCGGTGAGCGCGCCCTTCGGGTGCGTCTGCGCGATCGAGTGCAGCAGCGTGCCGAGGGTCTGGTGGGTGGCGTCCGGCTTGGTGCCGCCCGCCGCCTCGAAGGCCCAGCGCAGGGCGCACGTGGTCACGGTCTCGACCTTGGACGGCGACACGGTCACCGTGTCGGTGGCACCCCACAGCGGCACCTCGCTGGAGACGCCGGCCACGCCGTACCAGGTGGTCGGGTCGGCCTCGGCGACGCCGGCGGCGGCCAAGTCGGCCAGCAGCGCGGCTGCGGGCTGCGCGCCGGGTGCCGACCCGTCCCCGCCCGCCGACGCCCGCACCAGCTCCGAGCGCGCCGCGGCCACGACACCGCGCAGGTCGAGCGGCGGACCCACCGGGACCCGCCGCGGGTCCGGGCCGTCGCCGCCGTCGTCCCGGGGGGACACGAGGTCGCAGAAGACGCTCGGTGCCTCCTCGGTGTCCTCGACGGCCGTGACGAGCAGCCGGCGCCGGGGGCGGGAGACCGCGACCGCGAAGGCACGCAGCTCGTCGGTGAGCACCTGGCGCCGGGCCTCGGCGCCCACCACCCGGCCGTCCTCGGAGCGGCCGGCGATGAGCTCGACCAGCGCCTGGGAGCCGAGCAGGGAGTCGCGCAGCCGCAGGTCGGGCCACACGCCGTCCTGCACGCCGGCCACGACCACCACGTCCCACTCCCGGCCCGCCGCGCCCGGAGGCGTGAGCGCCTCGACGGCGCCCGCGCCCTGGGCGGAGGCCGCCAGGGAGTCCGCCGGGAGGTCCTGGGAGGCCAGGTAGTCGACGAACGCGCCGACGGGCGCGCCCGGCATGCGGTCCACGAAGGTCTCGGCCGCGCGGAACAGCGCCAGCACGGCGTCGAGGTCCCGGTCGGCGCGGAGGCCCGCGGGCCCGCCGGTCAGGGCGGCGGCGCTCCAGCGCTCGGCCAGGCCCGTGGCGGCCCAGGCCGCCCAGAGCACCGTCTGCGCCGTGGCGCCGGGCTCCCCCGCCGCCTCGCGGCCGGCGGCGAGCACGCGGGCCACCGCGAGCGGCCCGCGCCGCACCTGCGTGGGCAGCAGGGCCGCGCGCGCCGGGTCCGCGAGGACCTCGACCAGCAGCGCGTCCGAGGTGCGGCCGCCGCCCGCCGACAGCTCCTCCGCCCGCAGGGCGCGGCGCAGCCGCCGGAGGGCCACCGCGTCGAGCCCGCCGATGGGCGAGATGAGCAGCAGTGCCGCCGTCTCCGGGTCCAGCACGGGCTCGTCGCCGTCCAGCTCCGACGCGATCAGCGCCTCCAGGCTGCCGCGCGGCGCGCCCGCGCAGGTCTTGACGGCGGCCAGCAGGGGCGCCACGGCGGGCTCGTCGCGCAGCGGCAGGTCCGACCCGAGCAGCGCCACGGGCACCGACGCCGAGACCAGCTCGCGGCGCAGCGCCCCCAGCCGCGTGCCGCTGCGCGCGATCACCGCCATGCGGTCCCAGGGCGTGCCCCGCAGCAGGTGCTCGGCGCGCAGCTCGCGCGCGATCCACGCGGCCTCCTGGGCGGCGCCCGAGAGCACGGCCACCTGGACGGCCGGGGGCGCGTCGACGTCGGCCGGCTCCTCCTCCGCCCGCGCCGTGGCGCGGCGGTGCAGCGCGCTCGCCGACACCGGGATCCGGTTGGTCACGGCGCGCGTCACGGCGCGCAGCTCCGGCCGCTGCCGCCAGACCGTGCTCAGCACGATCGTCTCGGCGTCGAACGCCCCGAAGGCCCGGCCGGGGCCCGCGGGCGCGGCGGCCCGGCCCGTCAGGCCCGGCGCGGCGCCGCGGAACGTCTGGACGGCCGAGTCCGGGTCGGACAGCAGCACGAGCCGCGCCCCGTCGTCGTGCAGCACGCGCAGGAGGCGGACCGTCGCGGCCGTGGCCTCCTGGTAGTCGTCCACCACGACCAGGTCCCAGGTCGGGCGCGGGGTGCCCGGCACCTCGGCCTCCCAGGAGCGCAGGGACTCCGCGGCCTCGTCGATCACGACGGCGGGGTCGTAGCGCGGCCCGGCGTCGGGCGTGGCGAGCCGCAGCGTCATGGTGTCGAGGTACTCCTCGTACAGCTGGGCGGCCATGATCCACTCGGGGCGGTCGTTCGCCCGCCCCATCTCGTCGAGCTCGACCGGCCCGAGCCCGCGCTCGGCCGCGCGCATCAGCAGGTCGCGCAGCTCCTGACGCAGGCCGCGCAGGCCCAGCGACTCCTCGGGCAGACCGGCCGGCAGTCGGAGCGGCCGCCCCTCGCCCGCCACGTGCCCGGCGAGCAGCTCGGCCAGCACCAGGTCCTGCTCCGGGCCGGAGACCAGGGTGGGGGTGGGCTGCCCGAGCGCAGCGGCGCGGGTGCGGAGCACCGCGAACGCGGCCGACGACGCCGTGCGCACCATGGGCGCGCCGACCGTGCGCCCGGCCTGGGCCGCGACCTCGTCCCGCAGGCGGGCGGCCGCGCGCCGCGACGACGCGAGGACCAGCACCCGCTCCGGCTTGACGCCGGACCGGAGCGCCCGGACCGCCACCTCACAGGTCACCGTGGTCCGGCCCGACCCGGGCGCGCCCAGGACCAGCGTCGCGGGCCGGCTCAGCGCGGACTCGACGGCAGCCTCCTGGCTGTCGTCGAGCAGCACGGAGCCGGCGCCGTCGGGACGGGTCCCGGGCGGCGCCAGCCGAGGTGCGAGGGTGAGGGTCGGTGTCACGCGGACGATCGAACCACGAGCCACTGACACTCCCCGACGCCCCGCGCGGAGGCGTCGCGAATGCCCGATTCATCCCCCGGTGTGCCGGGGAATGTCACTCCTTGCCCGCGTCCGGCGCGGGCCACGGCTCCGGGATGCAGCCGCGCGTGGTCCTGGTCTGCTGCACCATGATCGTCGCGCGCTCACCCTTGCCCTTGCACAGGTCGTGGTGGTAGCCGATCACGTGCCCCACCTCGTGGTTCACGAGGTACTGCCGGTAGCGCCCGATGTCCCGCCAGGCGTCGGACCCCGTGGCCCAGCGCCGGAAGTTGAGCACCGCGGTCTCCTCGATGCCGCAGGACAGCTCGCCGATCGTGTCCAGCGGCAGGCAGAGCCGGTCGGTGGTGCCCGGGCTCGCGAGCACCACCCGCGCGTCGTACCGGTCGGAGTCGGTCCAGGCGAACGTGGACCCGTCCGCGCCGTGCCAGCCGCGCGGGTCGTTCAGCGTGGTGAGGACCGCGTCGGCGAACACCTCCGGGTCCACCGGCAGCCCCTTCTCGACCGCGACCTGGACGCGCCAGACCTTGCCCCGCTCGGGCGCCCTGCGCGAGCCGGCGGCCACCACGAGCTCGCCGGACAGCTTCTCCTCCACACGGACCGGCGTACCGACCAGCCCCGAGCCGGGTTCGGGACCGGCCGGCTCCGGCGGGTCCGACTTGCCGGTGGACGGCACCGACCGGGTCGCGTCGTCGACGTCGGGCGCCCCGCTCGCGGCCCCCTGAGCCTCCAGCGGGACGGCGGGAGGCGGCGGCGCCGACCGGTTGCCCGACCGGGCAGCCTCGTAGGCGTCGCGCACGGCGTCGGCCGCCTCGACGCCCAGGCTGTCCTCGACCGCACCGGCCACGGCGGCAGCGCTTGCGTCCGGCTCGGCGCCCATGGTCACGGCGACACCTCCGCCGAGCCCGACGGCCAGGCAGACGCCGAGCGCGACCATGGCGCGCCGCGGGTTCTGCGTGGACCGGCTCACGCCGACCATCGTGCCACGCACCGCTCCCGGATCGGCTCACGGCGAAACCGCGGGCCGACCCCGCTCGTGCGTGGCTAGGATCGACTGGCCGGGTCCCCGGACCCCCGGGCACCCGGCGCAATCCCCGACCGAACTGGAGTAAACGTGGACGTCACCATCGGTGTGCAGAACCTGACGCGCGAGGTCGTGGTCGAGACGGAAGAGAGCGCGGACGCCGTCGCGACGGCCGTCAAGAAGGCCCTGACCGGTGGCCCCCTCGAGCTCACCGACGCCCGCGGCCGCCGGGTGATCATCCCCGGCAGCGCCATCGGCTACGTCGAGATCGGCT
Organism: Promicromonospora sp. NPDC057488; assembly: GCF_042802395.1. Classification (NCBI taxonomy): domain Bacteria; kingdom Bacillati; phylum Actinomycetota; class Actinomycetes; order Micrococcales; family Promicromonosporaceae; genus Promicromonospora; species Promicromonospora sp. NPDC057488. Next base: position 6,465 of record NZ_JBHVEG010000138.1, on the reverse strand, counting down.
CCGAGGAGCAGCGCAAGGTCGGCTTCGGCGCCGTCTGAGCCTGTCGTACCCCGACGCCACGTGGCGGACGGCGCCCGCGAGGGCCCTCCGCCACGTGGCGTTCATTACTAACAGGACGCTGGACGCGTTTCGCTAACCACAGCGAAACATCGTGCGCGTACCATCAATGCTGTACATCGGTTGCCCGGTCGTCACGTTCCGACCCCCGAGCCTTTCTCCGGCCTCCCTGCGAGGCCGCCGACAGGACGCGCAGCCTGGGCCCCCTGCCCGGCGCGCGATGATTTTCACGATCGGCTGCCGCACGAAGGCGCGATCGCCGGGCCACGAGGGCCCACCGCGCCGCGAGAGATGAAGGCGCCAGTGACTACCACCGACACCCCGGCCGCGAGCGCGGCCACCGTGACCGACCCCGAGCCCACCGTGGCCTCGGGGCCTGACTACTCCTCCCCGCCCGCCATCCAGGCGCAGAACGTGACGTTCGCGGACTTCGGCGTCCGCCCCGAGATCGTCGCCGCGCTGCTGGACTCGGGCATCACCCACCCGTTCCCCATCCAGGCCATGACGCTGCCCGTCGCGATGAGCGGGCACGACATCATCGGCCAGGCCAAGACCGGTACCGGCAAGACGCTCGGCTTCGGCGTCCCGCTCCTGCATCGCGTCGTGGCGCCGGGCGAGGTCGGCTACGACGAGCTCGTCGCCCCCGGCAAACCGCAGGCCGTCGTCGTGGTGCCGACCCGCGAGCTCGCGGTCCAGGTCGCGAACGACCTGGCCACCGCGTCCGCCAAGCGGAGCGTCCGCATCGTCCAGGTCTACGGTGGCCGCGCCTACGAGCCGCAGATCGACGCGCTGAAGTCCGGCGTCGACGTCGTGGTGGGCACGCCCGGCCGCATGATCGACCTGCTCAACCAGGGCCACCTCAACCTGCTGCGCGCGGCGACCGTCGTGCTCGACGAGGCCGACGAGATGCTCGACCTCGGGTTCCTGCCCGACGTCGAGAAGATCCTGGCCCGCACCCCCGCGCAGCGGCACACCATGCTGTTCAGCGCGACCATGCCGGGCGCCGTCGTCTCGATGGCCCGCCGCTACATGAAGCAGCCCACGCACATCCGCGCCGCCGAGCCGGACGACGAGGGCGCGACCGTCAAGAACATCAAGCAGGTCGTGTACCGCGCCCACGCGCTGGACAAGGTCGAGGTGCTGGCGCGGCTGCTCCAGTCCGAGGGCCGCGGCCGCAGCATCGTGTTCGCGCGCACCAAGCGCACGGCCGCCAAGGTCGCCGAGGAGCTGCAGTCGCGCGGCTTCGCCGCCGGCGCCATCCACGGCGACCTGGGCCAGGGCGCCCGTGAGCAGGCGCTGCGCGCGTTCCGCAACGGCAAGATCGACGTGCTGGTCGCCACCGACGTCGCCGCCCGCGGCATCGACGTCGAGGACGTGACCCACGTGGTCAACTACCAGTGCCCCGAGGACGAGCGCACCTACCTGCACCGCGTGGGCCGCACCGGCCGCGCCGGCAACAAGGGCACCGCCGTCACGTTCGTCGACTGGGACGACGTGCCGCGCTGGTCGCTCATCGACAAGGCGCTGGACGTCGGCTTCCCCGAGCCGGTCGAGACCTACTCCACCTCCCCGCACCTGTTCAGCGACCTGAACATCCCCGAGGGCACCAAGGGCCGCCTGCCGCGCTCCGCGCAGCACCTGGCCGGCCTGGACGCCGAGGAGCTCGAGGACCTGGGCGAGACGGGCAAGCGCAACAGCGGCTCGCGCTCCGGCGGCGGCCGCACCGGTGGCGGACGCCAGGGCGGCTCCCGCTCGGGCGGGCGCCAGGGCGGCCACGGCCAGTCGCACTCGGCGAGCCGGTCGGACGCCGGCCCGGCAGCCGGTGCCGAGGGCGCCCCGGCCGACCGCCCGGCGTCGGGCGGCGACGAGGACGGCCAGCGCCGTCGCCGGAGCCGCAACCGCCGCCGCACCCGCGGCGGCCGCCCGGCCGAAGGAACCCAGTCCGAGTCCTGATGAGGACCGTGTCAGACCCACAGGTCACCCCGGTGACCTGTGGGTCTGACAGTATGGGGACGGTGCAGATCGAGTTCGCCGCTCCCCTGTGGCAGTGGCAGGCGCGCACCGACTCCTGGTGGTTCGTGACCGTGCCGCCGGAGCAGTCCGACGAGCTGGCCGACCTCCCGCTGCCGCCGCGCGGGTTCGGGTCGATCCGGGTGCGCGTCACGGTCGGGACGACCACCTGGACCACGTCGGTGTTCCCGAGCGACAGCGACGGCGGCTACGTACTGCCGATGAAGAAGAAGGTGCGGGACGCCGAGGGCCTCGTCCCGGCGAAGCCGGTGCGCGTCGCCCTGGAGACGATCGACGTCTGAGCTAGACCGTCCGCACGAACTCGATGACGCCGTTGGCGATCATCTGCACGGCGATCGCGGCGAGCAGCACACCCGCGATGCGGGTGACCAGGGTGACGCCGGAGTCCTTGAGCACGCGGTGCACCAGCCCCGCGAACCGCATGGCCGCCCACGTGCACACGCAGACCGCGACGATGCCCACGCCGATCGAGGCGTAGTGCCCCACGGCCGACTCCCCCGCGCTCACGCCCTGCTGCACGAACACCATGGTCGCGACGATCGTGCCCGGCCCGGCGAGCAGCGGTGTGGCCAGCGGCACCAGCGCCACGTTCTTGGTGGAGCCGCCGGACTCGGTCTCGCCCGCGTCCATCTTGCCCATCAGCAGCTCGAGGGCCACCAGCAGCAGGAGCAGCCCGCCGGACGCCTGCAGCGCCGCCAGCGAGATACCCATGTGCTCCAGCAGGAGCTGGCCGAACAGCGCGAACACCACGATCACGCCGAACGCCACGAAGATCGCGGTGCGCGCGGCACGCTTGCGGTCCTGCGCCGTCATGCGCGACGTGAGCGCGAGGAACACCGGCACCGTCCCCGGCGGGTCCATGATCACGAAGAGCGTCACGAACACCTCGGTGAACAGCGCGACGTCGAACCAGCTCACCGGAGCACCTCCAGGGCTCCCTGCGCGGCGATCGCCTCGAGCACGCCGGGGTCCGTGGTGTTCTCGCCGATCCGGTTCTGCTTGCCCGCCCCGTGGAAGTCGCTCGACCCGGTGACCAGCAGGCCCAGCGACTCCGCGACCTCGCGGAGCCGGCGGCGCGTGTCGGGCGTGTGGTCGCGGTGGTCCACCTCGAGCCCCGCGAGCCCGGCCGCCGCCAGCTCCTCGATCGTCGAGTCCGGGACGATCCGGCCGCGGGCGTCGGCACCGGGGTGCGCGAAGACCGGCACGCCGCCGGCCGCGCGGACGGCGCGGACCGCGGCTACGGCGTCGGGCGCGTAGTGGCCCACGTAGTACTTGGTGCCCGGGCGCAGGATGGTCGCGAACGCCTCGTCCCGGTCGCGGACGACGCCGGCCGCCACCAGCGCGTCCGCGAGGTGCGGGCGGCCGAGCGTGGTGCCGGGCTTGGTCTGGGCGAGCAGGTCGTCCCACGTGATCGGGAAGTCCTCCGCGAGCAGGTCGACCATGCGCCGGGCCCGCGACTCGCGGTCCGCGCGGGTGCGCTCGGTCTCGGCGAGCAGGTCGGGGTGCGCCGGGTCGTGCAGGTAGGCCAGCAGGTGCACGCCGGTGCCCCAGCCCGTCGTCCGGGCGATCGCGGAGATCTCGGCGCCGCGCACCAGGCCGACGCCGAACCGGCCGGCGGCGTCGGCGGCCTCGGCCCAGCCCGACGTCGTGTCGTGGTCCGTGATGGCGAGCGTGGCGATGCCGGCGCGTGCGGCGACCTCCACCAGGCGCGCTGGCGAGTCGGTGCCGTCGGACGCGGTGGAGTGCGTGTGGAGGTCGATCACTCCACAAGGGTAGAGATCGTTGCGGCCCCCGGGAGCCCGGGCCGTGGTGAGGTGCAGCACGCCTGCGGCCGCGCGGTGGCAAGCCCACACAGCACGTTCACGCCGCGTTCCGCCGTCGTCCGCCACCTGCCCAAGCCGATAACGCATCATCGAAGGCAAGATGAGCAACAACCGCGAGACCCAGCCCCACAACCCCACGAGCGTGGTCTTCGTGCACGGCATGCGCGCCTCCGGCGCGATCTGGGAGCACCAGATCGAGCACGTGCGCGCCGCCGGCCACGAGGCCGTCGCCGTCGACCTCCCCGCCCACGGCGCGCGCCGCCACGACCGGTTCAGCATGGACGGCGCCTTCGAGGCCATCGACGAGGCCGTCGCGTCGCTCCCCGCCGGGCCCGTCGCCCTGGTCGGCCTGTCCCTGGGCGGCTACACGTCCCTGGCCTGGGCCGCCCGGCCCGACGCCAGCGACCGCCTCGTGGGCGTGCTGGCCGCCGGCTGCACGGCCGACCCCAAGGGCAAGCCCGTCCGGCTCTACCGCGACATCTCGCGGAGGGTGGCGAACGCCGTCTACTTCTCCCGCCGCCTGCGCGGGCAGGTCGTGCACCCGGCCGTGCACCGGATGCAGCTGGCCGTGGAGGCCATGCCGTTCAGCCCGCTGCAGAGTGCCCCCGGCGGCGCGGACCTGCGCCAGCTCGAGATCGCCCCGCGCCAGACCGCCGCGATGCACCGCCCCACCTGGGACGTCGTCACCGACGCGCTGACGGACCTCGCAAGCATGTCGTCGATCGCGAACGTACGCGCCGCACGGGTTCCGCTCTGGTTCGTCAACGGCGCGCACGACAGGATGCGCATCGAGGAGCAGCGGCACCTCGCCGCGGCCCGCGACGGCGCGCTGGTCGTGCTGCCGAACGCGGGGCACCCCGTCAACACCGACGCCCCCTCCGCGTTCAACCGGGTGCTCACCCGGGCGCTTTCCGACTTCGGGCGGGCTGCGTGGAACACTGGGGGGCATGAGCGAGCCGACTACAACTTCGCAGCCTGACGAGCAGGGAACCGCGGACCGCGGCTCCAACCGTTCGCACCGTCCCGCCTCGACCGCGTTCAAGAACTTCGTGATGTCGCAGTGGGCCCCGCGCGCCGAGCTCGGCCTGACGCCGTCGGACGCCGCGCCGTTCACCGTCGCGCGTCGTTCCGCGCTCTCCGACCGGTTCTCCGGCGCGCGCCTCGTGGTCCCCGCCGGCTCGCTCAAGCCGCGCTCGAACGACACCGACTACCGGTTCCGGCCGCACTCGGCGTTCGCCCACCTCACGGGCCTGGGCACCGACCGCGAGCCCGACGCCGTGCTGGTGCTGCACCCCGTCGAGGACGGCTCCGGCGACGCCGGCTCGAACCACCACGCCGTCCTGTACGTGCGGCCGCTGGCCCCGCGGGACAACGAGGAGTTCTACGCCGACGCCCGCTACGGCGAGTTCTGGGTGGGCGCCCGCCCGTCGCTGGCCGACATCGAGACGCTGACGGGCATCGAGGCCCGCCACATCGACGAGCTGGGCGACGCCCTGGCCAAGGACGTGGGCGACGGCGGCGTCCGGCTGCTCGTGGTGACCGGCGCGGACGACGCGATCGAGGCCCTCGTCGAGGAGCTCCGCCTGGAGGCCGGCGAGACCGAGGACGAGCAGCTCGTCTCGGACGACGTGCTGGTCGAGGCCACCTCCGAGCTGCGCCTGGTCAAGGACGAGTACGAGATCGCGCAGATGCGCGAGGCCGTGGCCCGCACCATCGAGGGCTTCGAGGCCGTCGTGCGCGCGCTGCCCGCCGCCAAGGAGCACCGCCGCGGCGAGCGCGTCGTGGAGACCACCTTCGACGGGCACGCGCGCCTCGAGGGCAACGCCGTGGGCTACGAGACCATCGCCGCCTCCGGCGAGCACGCCACGACCCTGCACTGGATCCGCAACGACGGCGAGGTCCGGTCCGGCGACGTGCTGCTGCTCGACGGCGGCGTCGAGGTCGACTCGCTCTACACCGCCGACGTCACGCGGTCGCTGCCCGTGGACGGCGAGTACACCGACGTCCAGCGCAAGATCTACCAGGCGGTGCTGGACGCGGCCGACGCCGCGTTCGCCGTCGCCAAGCCGGGCATCAAGTTCCGCGACATCCACGCGGCGGCCATGGAGGTCATCGCGGCGCGCCTCGAGGAGTGGGGCTTCCTGCCCGACGGCGTCACCGCCGCCGAGGCGCTCGGCGAGGACGGCCAGCAGCACCGCCGCTGGATGGTGCACGGCACCTCGCACCACCTGGGCCTCGACGTGCACGACTGCGCGCAGGCCCGCCGCGAGCTCTACCTCGACGGCACCCTGGAGCCGGGCATGGTGTTCACCATCGAGCCGGGCCTCTACTTCAAGGCCGACGACCTGGCCGTGCCCGAGGAGTTCCGCGGCATCGGCGTGCGCATCGAGGACGACGTGCTGGTCACCGAGGACGGTTACGAGAACCTCTCGGCGGCGCTGCCCCGCCGTCCGGAGGACGTCGAGGCCTGGATGGCTTCGCTGCGCTGAGTCCTGATGCCGCGCGCCAGCTGACTTCGGTCGGTTGCGTCGAGACCGGTCAGTTGACTGACCGG
>NZ_JBHVEG010000137.1:0-16903 GCF_042802395.1 Promicromonospora sp. NPDC057488 | reverse complement strand
GGCCGGGCTGCTCTGGGGGCGCCCGGCCGTCGTCCTGCTCCGGGGGCCGCCTGCCCCCGCTGCCCGTGCCCGCCGAACGTAGGGTTGATCGGCGCATGAGCGCTCATGCGCCGACGCGCCCTACGTTCGAGCGCCTCGTCAGCCCAGGAGCAGGGTGACCAGCAGCGACACCGGCAGGGCCAGGAGCATGCTCAGCAGGGTGACGTCGCGGACCGACGTCGTCGCCAGGCGGAAGTGCCCCGCGAACAGGAACACGTTCTGCGCCGTGGGCAGCGCCGCCATCAGCACGACGCCGAGCAGGTCCACGCCGTCCAGGCCGAACAGGAACCGGCCCACCACCCAGGCCAGCACCGGCATGACCAGCGACTTGAGCACGGTGCCCAGCACCACCTCGGCCCGGGCGTCCCGGCCGAGCGGCCGCTGGCCGCGCAGCGACATGCCGAACAGCAGCAGGAGCAGCGGCACCGACGCGTGGCCGAGCATCTCGACGGGCTGCCCGAGCACCGCGGGCAGGTCCACGGAGAACGCCGCCGCGAGCAGCCCGAGCCCCGTCGCGACCGTGACCGGGTTGGCGAGCGACCGGGCGAGGGTGGCGCCGAGGGACCGGTCGGCGTCACCGCCGACGTCGGCAGCGTCGCCGGCCGCCGCGAACCGTCCCGCCCGTGCCGCCCGGTGCCGGCACCAGGCGAACACCGACAGGTACACCGGCGCGACCACCAGCAGCTGCGCGATCAGCACGGAGACCACCGGGGCCGCCGTCCCCACCGCGTACAGCGCGATGGGCACGCCGATGTTGCCCGCGTTCACGTACGAGCTCGCCATCGCCCCGGCCGCGACCGGGCCGGCGGGCCGCCGCAGCAGCCCGCCGGCGACCAGCGCGTACAGCAGCCCCGTGGCCGCCGCGGTGATCAGCGCGATCGGGGTGTAGGTGCGCAGCACGGCGCCCAGGTCGGCGTCCGACATGAGCAGGAACATCAGCGCCGGGTTGGTGATGTAGTACACCAGCGGCGCGATGCCGCGCTGCATGGCGTGGGCCTCGCCCGGCAGCAGCCACGCCGCGACGAACCCCACGCCCACCAGCACGAGCACGATCGCGAACCCGAGCAGCACCCCCGTCACGGGCAGGTCCTCAGCGGACCAGGCACGGGCGCTTCGGGTCGAACTCCCACCCCGGGACCAGGTACTGCATCGCCAGGGCGTCGTCCCGCGCGCCCAGGCCGTGCTTCAGGTACAGCTCGTGCGCGGCGGCCAGGCGCTCGCGGTCGAGCTCGACGCCGAGCCCCGGCGTCGTCGGCACCTGGATCTCGCCGCCGGCGATCCGCGGCGGGGCCGTGGTCAGGCCCTGCCCGTCCTGCCAGATCCAGTGCGTGTCCAGCGCCGTGATCTCGCCGGGCGCCGCCGCGCCCACGTGCGTGAACATGGCCAGCGAGATGTCGAAGTGGTTGTTGGAGTGCGACCCCCAGGTGAGCCCGAACTCGTGGCAGAGCTGGGCCACGCGCACGGAGCCCGCCATGGTCCAGAAGTGCGGGTCGGCCAGCGGGATGTCGACGGCGCCCGCGCGCACGGCGTGCGCCATCTCCCGCCAGTCCGTGGCGATCATGTTGGTCGCCGTCGGCAGGCCGGTCGCCCGCTTGAACTCCGCCATGACCTCGCGGCCGGAGAACCGGCCCTCGGCCCCGCACGGGTCCTCCGCGTAGGCGACGACGCCGCGCATGCGCCGGCCCAGCCGGATCGCGTCGGCCAGCAGCCAGCCGCCGTTGGGGTCCAGGGTGATCCGGGCGTCGGGGAAGCGCTCCTTGAGCGCTACCACGGTGTCCACCTCCAGGTCGCCGGCCTGCACGCCGCCCTTGAGCTTGAAGTCGGTGAACCCGTACCGCGCGGCGGCGGCCTCGGCGAGCCGCACCACGGCGTCGGGCGTCATCGCCTCCTCGCGGCGCAGCCGGCCCCACGCGTCGGACTCGTCGTCCCCGCGCAGGTACGGCAGGTCGGTCGCGCCCGGGTCGCCCACGTAGAACAGGTACCCGAGCATCGGCACGGCCGTGCGCTGGACGCCGTCGCCGAGCAGCTCGGCGACGGGCACGCCCAGGTCCTGGCCGTGCAGGTCGAGCAGCGCGGACTCCAGGGCCGTGACCGCGTGCACCGTGGTGCGCAGGTCGAAGGTCTGTAGCCCGCGTCCGCCTGCGTCGCGGTCGGCGAAGGTGCGGGCGACGTCGCGCAGCAGGGAGCGGTACCGCGCCACCGGCTGCCCGACGACGACCCGCCCGGCCTCCTCGATCGTGGCCCGGATCTTCTCCCCGCCGGGCACCTCGCCCAGCCCGGTGCGGCCGTCGGAGTCGGTGACGATCGCGACGTTCCGTGTGAAGAACGGGGCGTGCGCGCCGGACAGGTTCAGCAGCATCGAGTCGTGGCCCGCGACGGGCACGACCTCGACGGCGGCGATCGTGGGGTGGCTCACAAGGCGGCCTCGGTCTCGGAGGCGCCCAGCACCACGTCGAGCACGCCGTCCACCCGCCGCGTCAGGTGCCACGGGTTGTCCGACCGCAGCGGCTCCGGCAGCAGGTACTCCGGCAGGTTCTGGTAGGCCACGGGCCGCAGGAACCGCTCGATCGCGAGCGTGCCCACCGAGGTGGTGCGTCCGTCCGACGTCGCGGGGAACGGCCCGCCGTGCACCATCGCGTGCCCCACCTCGACGCCGGTGGGCCAGCCGTTGGCCAGGATGCGGCCGGCCTTGCGCTCCAGCACGGGCAGCAGCGCCGCGGCCGTCTCCCGGTCGTCCTCGGTCAGGTGCAGCGTCACGGTGAGCTGGCCCTCGAGGCGCTCGACGGCGGCCAGCAGCTCGGTGGGGCCGGCGTACCGGACCACGAGCGAGGCCGCGCCGAAGATCTCGGCCTGCAGCACGGGGTTGCTCAGCAGGGTCGGCACCGCGCTGGCGAACACCGCGGGCGCGGGGGCGTTGTGCCCGGCGCCCGGGGAGCCGGCCCCGACCAGCGCCACGCCGTCCTGCGCGGCCAGCGTGTCCACGCCGTCCTGCCAGGCGCGGGCGATGCCGTCGGTGAGCATGGTCTGCCCGGCCGCGGCGGCCGCGGCGCGCCCGGCGGCGGCCACGAACGCGTCGCCGCGCTCGCCGTCCGGCACGAACACGAGGCCGGGGGCGGTGCAGAGCTGGCCCGACGAGCCGGTGACCGACGTCAGGTACGCGGAGGCGAGCGCGTCGACGTCGCCGGCCAGGGCGCCGTCGAGCAGGATCGTGGGGTTGATCGAGCTCATCTCGGCGTAGACGGGGATCGGCACGGGCCGCGCGGCGGCCGCCTCGACGAGCGCGAGGCCGCCGCCGCGGGAGCCGGTGAAGCCGACGGCCTGGATCACCGGGTCGGACACCAGGGCCTGGCCCACGACCTTGCCCGGCCCGTAGACCAGGGAGAACACGCCGGGGTGCAGGCCGGACGAGGCGACGGCGTCGGCCACGGCGCGGCCCACGAGCTCGGCCGTGCCGGGGTGCGCGTTGTGCGCCTTGACGACGACGGGGCAGCCCGCCGCCAGCGCGGAGGCGGTGTCGCCGCCCGCGGTGGAGAAGGCGAGCGGGAAGTTGCTGGCGCCGAACACGGCGACGGGGCCGACGGGCACCTTGCGCTGCCGGATGTCGGCGCGCGGCAGGGGAGCGCGGTCGGGCAGGGCGGGGTCGATCCGCACGCCGCGGTGGTCGCCCTGGCGCACGACCTGGGCGAACAGGCGGAGCTGGTTCGTGGTGCGGGCGACCTCGCCCGTGAGGCGGGCCGCCGGGAGGCCGGTCTCGCGCATGGCCCGCGCGACGACGTCGGGCGCGACCGCCTCGATGTTGGCCGCGACCTGCTCCAGGAAGCGCGCGTGCGGCTCGGGGGCGAGCGCGGAGAAGGAGGCGAACGCCTCCTGCGCGGCCGCCGTCGCCTGGGCGACCTGCGCCTCGTCGAGCAGGGAGTAGGCGGGCTCGAGCGCCTGGGCCGTGGCCGGGTCCTGCCCGGCGAAGGTGCCGGCGGTGCCCGGGAGGGGCGCGCCGGCGACGATCGAGTGGCCGGTGAGCTGGGTCATCGCATGTCTCCTTGAGGGCGTTCGGGTCAGCCGGCCAGGGTGTCGACGGCGGCGGCGGGGCGCACCCCGGCGGCGTCGATCAGGGCGCCGAGGTCCGTGAGGTCCTGGTCGGTGAGGTCCTGCAGGGGCGCGCGCACGCTGCCCATGTCGCGGCCGATCGCCTTCATGCCGCCCTTGACGATCGAGACTCCGTACCCCTTGGTGCGGTCGCGGATGTCGAGGTAGGGCAGCACGAACCGGCGCAGCTTCTCGGTGACCGCGGCGTGGTCCTGCGCCCGCACGTCCCGGTAGAACTCCAGGGCGAACTCCGGCACGAAGTTGTACATGGCCGAGGAGTAGGTGCTCATGCCGAGCTGCAGCAGGGGCAGGGCGTAGGTCTCGGCGGTGGGCAGGCCGCCCAGGTAGAACAGCCGGTCGCCGTTGGTGGCGTAGACGCGCGTGAGGTGCTCGATGTCGCCGATGGCGTCCTTGAACCCGATGAAGTTCGGGTGCCGCTCGGCGAGCCGTGCCACGGTCTGCGCGGAGTAGATCGCGTTGCCGCGGTTGTAGACGATGACGCCGAGGTCGGTCGCGGCGCAGACGGCGGAGGCGTGCTCCAGCAGCCCGTCCTGGTCGGCCTCGGTGAGGTACGGCGGCAGGAGCAGCAGCCCCTCGGCGCCGGCGTCCTGCGCGGCGCGCGCGTTCTGGATCGCCTGGGCGGTGTTGCCGCCCGCGCTGCCGAGCACCGGGGTGCGGCCGGCGGCGGTCTCGACGGCGAGCCGCACCACCTCGGCGGACTCCTCCGGAGTCAGGCTGAAGCCCTCGCCCGTGCCGCCGGCGGCGAACAGGCCGCCGATCCGGAAGCTCGACTGCCAGTCGATGTGGTCGCGGTAGCGCTCCTCGTCGATCCGCCCGTCCGCGGTGAACGGCGTGACGGGGAACGACAGCAGCCCGTCCTTGAGGGCGACGGCGAGCTCCTGGGGTGCATACGTGGCCAAGGGTGGCCCCCTCCTGTGACAGACGTCGGCGATGACATGCTGATCGGCTAGGTTCTCGCGGCCACGGTAAGAACCGTCCACGATGCCTGTCCAAGCCCAAAACGGCATCAACTCATGCCGCAACTGCATCGCTTGATCTCAGGACGACGGGTGGAGGTAGCGGAGGAACTCGTGCAGGGCCGGGTTCTTCGAGCTCCGGTCCCAGATGGCGTGCAGCTCGACGACGCCGTGCGGTACGTCGAGCTCCACGAACGTCACGCCCGGCAGGCCGAGCAGGCGCGCCGACTCCGGGACGAACGCGACGCCGCGCCCGGCGGCGACCAGCGAGCACATCGTCAGGATCTGGCTGACGACGTGCACCACGTTGCCGTGCTCGACGGCGATGTACCGCACCACCATGTCGTAGAAGTACCGCGCCTTGGTGGGGTGGTGCCCGACGACGGGCTGGTCGCGCAGGTCGGCGGCGGTCACGGGACGGTCCAGGCGGGTCAGCGCGTGGCCGGGCGGCACGGCCAGCACGAGGTCCTCGGACAGCAGGAGGCGGGAGTCGAAGCTCTCCTGGTCGAACGGCGGCCGGCCGAGCGCCAGGTCGAGCTCGCCGCGGCGGATCGCCTCGATCTGCTCGATCGTCACCAGCTCCTGGAGGTCGAGGTCGACGTCGGGCATGAAGTCGGTGATCTCCTGCACCAGCGTGCCGAGCAGGCTGAAGCCCGAGGCGGCGGTGAACCCGAGGCGCAGCACGCCCGCGCGGCCGGCGGCGATCTTGCGGGCCAGGGCGGGGGCGGCGTCGGCGGCGGTCAGGAGGCGGCGGGCCTCCTCGAGGAACACGGTGCCGGCCGTCGTCAGCTCGACGTGCCGGTTGTCGCGCTCCAGCAGGGGGACGCCGACGGCGCGCTCCAGCTTCTGGACCTGGCGGCTCAGGGGCGGCTGGGTCATGTTGAGGCGTTCGGCGGCGCGGCCGAAGTGCAGCTCTTCCGCGACGGCGAGGAAGCAGCGGACCTGATCGAGGGTGTACACGATGGCCTTTCCGGGAATTGATGCATTCCCAGTATCAAGCAATGCAGTAAGAGGCTTAGACAGGCATCGTATGGGCTTCCTATGCTCAACGCCCGACCGGCAGATGCCCGTCGAAGATCTCAACGAGGAGAGCTGTGATGACAACTCCTGACCGCCGAAGCCCGCGCGTCCGCCGTGCCGCCCTGGGTGCCACCGCCGCGCTGGCGGCCCTGACGCTCGCCGCGTGCGGCGGCAACGTGGGCGCCGCCGGGGGCGGCGAGGGCGAGGACTTCCCGTCCGGCCCGGTGACCATCACCGTGGGGCAGGACGCCGGCGGCTCGACCGACCTCATCGCCCGCGCCGTGGCCGAGGGCATGGCCGAGGACCTCGGCGTCGCCGTCCCCGTCGTCAACCGGGCCGGGGCCAACGGCGCCGTCGCGACCGAGGAGGTCGCGGGCAAGCCCGCCGACGGGTACGAGCTGGTGCTGCTGAACGCCTCCCTCATCACCATCACGCCGCTCGCGGTGTCCGAGGACGAGGCCGTGGACCTGGCGAACCTCGACGTGCTCAAGGGCCTCTCGCAGGACGACTACGTGCTGCTGGCCAGCGTCGACTCCGGGTTCGAGAACCTGGACGACCTCAAGGGCGCGTCCGGCGAGATCAAGTACGGCACCACGGGCGTCGGCACCGGCTCGCAGCTCGCCCAGGCCGCGCTGTTCGCGCAGGCCGAGATCGACGGCACCGCCGTCCCGTTCGACTCCGGCTCGCCCGCGCTGACCGCCGTCGTCGGCGACCAGGTGCAGGTGGCCACGGTGCAGCTCGGCGAGGCCAAGCCGCAGATCGACGCCGGCAAGGTGGTGCCGCTGCTGGCCTTCTCGGCCGAGCGCAACCAGTTCCTGCCCGACGTGCCCACGGCCGTCGAGGAGGGCTACGACGTGCCCGTCTCGCAGTACCGCGCGCTGGCCGCGCCCAAGGGGCTGCCGGAGGACGTCAAGGCCCGGCTGGTGGAGTCGATCGACGCCGCCATCGCCTCGGACACCTACACCTCGTTCAACGAGAACAACCTGCTGACGCCGCACGAGATCTCGGGCGACGAGGTCACCACCGAGTGGACCGAGCTCGCCGACAAGTACAGGGCGCTCACCGAGGAGTACGACATCAGCCTCGCGGAGGGCTGATCCCTCGTGGCAACGGCAACCAAGGAGGCAGGCGTGGACGGCAGCTCGAACGGCAGGCCGGACGGCGGGGCGGACGGCGGGGCGGACGGCGCAGCTGCCGTCGCGCCCGCCGACCCGGCCCAGGCGCTGGCCGAGGAGTGGGCCGAGGACGCCCCGCCGCCCGCCGGCCCGGTCGCGAACCTCGCGGCCAGCCTGGTGACGGCCGGCGTCGGCGTCCTCGGGGCGGTGACGGCGCTCGGTCTGGGCCTCGGCACCCTGACCCAGCCGGGCGCGGGCCTGTGGCCGCTGGCGATCAGCGTCGCCGTCGTGGTCCTGTCCCTCGCCCAGGTGGTCATCGGGCGCCGCGGCGGCGACGGCGAGAGGTTCTCCCGGTACTCGTGGCTCTCCCTGGTGGGTCTCGTGACCCTCCTGGGGCTCGTGGCGCTGCTGCCCGTGATCGGCTTCGAGATCCCCGCCCTGGTGCTGAGCCTCGTCTGGATGAAGTTCCTCGGCGGCGAGTCCTGGCGCTCCGCCGTCCTGTACTCGGTGCTCGTGGTCGGGGTGCTGTACGGGGTCTTCGTCGGGGCGCTCGGCACCAACGTCCCGCACCTCTTCTGACCGCACCGCAGGTCTGATCCGCAAGGGAAACGCACGTGGAATCACTGCAGAACGTAGCCGCCGGGTTCGCCGTCGTGCTCGAACCGACGAACCTGCTGTACTGCCTCGTCGGGGTGGTCATCGGCATGCTCATCGGGGTGCTGCCGGGTCTCGGCCCGGCGGCCACCATCGCCATCCTGCTCCCGCTCACCTACGGCGTGGAGCCGGTCACCGCCATCATCATGCTCGCCGGGATCTTCTACGGCGCCCAGTACGGCGGCACCATCACCTCCGTGCTGCTGCGCCTGCCCGGCGAGGCCAGCTCCGTGGTCACGGTCCTGGACGGGCATGCGCTCGCCAGGAAGGGCAAGGCGGGCACGGCGCTCGGCGTCGCCGCCGTCGGGTCGTTCATCGGTGGCACCGTCGCCATCGTCGGACTGACCTTCCTGGCCCCGGTCGTGGCGGGCTTCGCCCTCGACTTCGGGCCGCCCGAGTACGCCGCCCTGGCGCTGCTCGGCATCCTCCTGGTCTCGACCATCGCGTCGGGCGCGAAGGTCAAGGCGCTCATCGCCGCGGCGATCGGCCTGCTGCTGGCCACCGTCGGGCGCGACGCCTTCACGGGCGCCGAACGCTTCACCTTCGACAGCCTGAACCTGGCCGACGGCATCGACTTCGTGCCCGTCGCCATGGGCCTGTTCGGCCTCGGCGAGATCCTCTACAACCTGGAGGAGCGGCACCGCGCCGTGCACGCGCCCGGCAAGGTCGCCAACGTCTGGCCGTCGCGCAAGGACCTCAAGGAGTCCTCGGGCGCCGTCACCCGCGGGTCGGTGCTCGGGTTCTTCCTCGGCATCCTGCCCGGCGGCGGCGCGACCATCGCCTCCATGGCCGCCTACGCGGCCGAGAAGAAGCGCGCCAAGGACCCGAGCCGGTTCGGCAAGGGCGCCATCGAGGGCGTGGCCGGGCCGGAGACGGCGAACAACGCCGCCGCCACCAGCTCGTTCATCCCGCTGCTCACGCTCGGCATCCCCGCCAACGCGACGATGGCCCTGATGTTCGGCGCGCTCCTGATCCAGGGCATCACGCCCGGCCCGCAGCTCGTGTCCGAGCACCCCGAGCTGTTCTGGGGCGTCGTCAACTCGATGTACATCGGCAACGTGCTGCTGCTGATCATGTCCATCCCGCTGGTCGGCGTGTTCGTCCGCATCCTGCGGGTGCGCGCGGCGATCCTGGCGCCGGTCACGGCCCTGATCACCATGATCGGCGCCTACACGATCAACAACTCCGTGTTCGACGTCCTGCTGGTCGTCGTCTTCGGGGCCGTCGGCTACCTGATGAAGAAGTTCGGCTTCGAGCCCGGGCCGCTCGTCCTGGCGTTCGTCCTGGGCTCGCTCCTGGAGTCCAGCCTGCGGCGCTCGCTGCTGATGTTCGACGGGTCGGCCGCCGGCTTCTTCACCCGGCCCATCTCCGCGACGCTGCTGGTGGTGTTCGTGGTGGTGGCCGTGCTGCCCCTGGTCCGTGCCGTCCGCGAGCGGCGGGCGGGTGCGGTGGCTGCTGGTGAGGGCTCGTCCGACGACGCGTCGGCGAAGAACCGAGAGGAAGAGTCAGTATGAGCATCGTCGTCGGCTACGTGCCCACGCCCGCGGGGGAGGCCGCCGTCAAGGCGGCGGTCGCCGAGGCCGGGCTGAGGGGCGAGGACCTCCTGGTCGTCAACTCGGCACGGGAGGGCGCGGTGGTCGAGACCACCGTGGCCGCCGAGGAGGACCTGGACCGGGTGGTCGAGCAGGCCGCCGCGGCGGGCGTCGCGGCCAAGGTGGTGCGCGGCACGCACCGGGACGACTTCACCGACGAGATCCTGGACCTCGCCGACCAGCACGACGCCTCGCTGATCGTGATCGGCCTGCGCCGCCGCAGCACGGTCGGCAAGTTCATCATGGGCTCGGTGGCGCAGCGCATCCTGCTCCAGGCCGACCGTCCGGTCCTGGCGGTCAAGCCCCCGCGCTGACGACCGGCCGCCGTCCGGCCGGCCGCGCAGGCGCGGGTGTTGACCACAGCAGTTGCTGCCAGTGAGGTGCCCCTCCTGGCAGCAGCTGCTGTGGTCAACGGCTTTGCTCGACGGCGGCCGGCGGCCGGCGGCCTGGTCAGTGGGCGGCGTCGGCGCCCGACTCGTCCAGGAGACGGCGGCGGGACGACGTGAGGTGGACCCGCATCGCAGCGGCGGCGGCGAGCGGGTCCTGGGCGTCCAGGGCGTCGAGCACGGCGCGGTGCTCCTGGACGACGCCGGCGAACCGGCCGCCGCCGTGCCGCGCGTCGGGGCGCGGGCTGCCGTCCTGCGCCGTGGCCTCGTGCGCCGCGTCGTCGGCGTGCCGGTCGAGGCGGCCGCGGGGCATCGCGATCATCTGCGGGCCCAGCCGGTCCAGGGCCTCCAGGAGGAACCTGTTGTCCGCGGCCTCCGCGACGAGGCGGTGGAACGCGAAGTCGTGCTGCATCGCGGTGGCGGGATGCCCGTCGGACGACGCGAGCGCGCCCAGCCGGTCGGCCAGCGCCGCGAGCTGCGCGGGCGTGCGCCGGACGGCGGCCAGCGCGGCGGCCTCGGTCTCCAGCGCGATGCGGTACTCGACCAGCGCGAGCCGGTCGGCCAGCGACCGGGCGACGGGCGCGCCGCCGTCGTCCTCGGTGGGCGGGGTCAGGGCGTAGCTGCCGCTGCCGCGCCGGGTGTGGACCAGGCCCTCGAGGTTCAGCCGCGCGATGGCCTCCCGGACCACGGTGCGGCTGACCTGGTGCTCGACGGCGAGGCGCGGCTCGCTCGGCAGCTTCTCGCCGGGGGCGATGTCGCCGTTGACGATGCGCGCGCGCAGCGTCTCCACGAGGGTGCCGCTCAGGGTCTGGGCCATGGGGTCATGCTTCCATCTCGGTGCTGCTTCCCGGGGAACCCGGGACGACGTGTCAGACGTACGGATCCCTCGGGGGACCTGTACGTCTGACACGTCGGGGTGCGGGGGTCAGGCCGGGCCGAAGGTCGCCGTGTCCGTGGTCCAGGCGCGGGCCTGCTCGCTGAACGTGACGCCCAGACCGGGGCGGTCCGGGACGAGCATGCGGCCGTCCTTGGTCTCGAGGCGCTCGTTGAACAGCGGGTCGAGCCAGTCGAAGTGCTCCACCCACGGCTCGCGCGGGTACGTGGCCGCCAGGTGCAGGTGGATCTCCATCGCGAAGTGCGGCGCGAGGTCCAGGCCGGCCTGGTCGGCGAGCGTGAGCAGGCGCAGGAACTGCGTGATCCCGCCGACGCGCGGGGCGTCCGGCTGGATGATGTCGCACGCCCGGGTCGCGATGAGCCGCTCGTGCTCGGCCACGGAGGCCAGCATCTCACCGGTGGCGATCGGCGTGTCCAGGGCGGCGGCGAGCGCGGCGTGGCCCTCGGCGTCGTAGGCGTCCAGGGGCTCCTCGATCCACACGAGGTCGAACTCCTCCAGCCGCCGGCCCATGCGCAGCGCGGTGGTGCGGTCCCACTGCTGGTTGGCGTCGACCATGAGCGGCACGTCGGCGCCGATGTGCTCGCGGACGGCGGCGACGCGCTCCAGGTCGCGCCGGGTGTCCGGCAGGCCGACCTTGATCTTGATGCCGCCGATGCCCTCGGCGATCGACCGGCTGGCGCGCTCCTTGACCTCCTCGATGCTCGCGTTGAGGAACCCGCCCGAGGTGTTGTAGGTGCGCACGGAGTCGCGGTGCGCGCCGAGCAGCTTGGCCAGCGGCAGGCCTGCGCGCTTGGCCTTGAGGTCGTACAGGGCGATGTCGATGGCGGCCAGGGCCTGGGTCGCGACGCCGGAGCGGCCCACCGACGCGCCGGCCCACAGCAGCTTCGTGTACAGCTTGGCGATGTCGTTGGGGTCCTCGCCGATCGCGGCCTGGGCCACCTCCTTGGCGTGCGCGTACTGGGCGGGTCCGCCGGCGCGCTTGGAGTAGGAGAAGCCGAGGCCCTCGAACCCCTGCTCGGTGGTGATCTCCGCGAACAGGAAGACGACCTCGGTCATCGGCTTCTGCCGGCCGGTGAAGACCTTGGCGTCGGAGATCGCGGTGGCCAGCGGCAACGTGACAGTCGAGAGCTGCACGGTCCGGATGGCGTCGGGCTGGTACGTCATGGCGCTCCTTTGCGGCGGGATGTTCGCTTGCGATCATACAAGTATGAAACCTGTATGACTACATCGTGTCGGCTGCGGATGGCACGCTGGGCGCATGGCAACCCACCTCGTCGTCGGCGCCGGGCCCGTCGGCACCGCGCTCGCCCTCCGCCTCGCCCGGGCCGGACGATCGGTCGCCGTGGTGACCCGCTCGGGCCGCGGCCCCGAGCACCCCCGCGTCGAGCGGGTCGCCCTCGATGCCACGGGCGCGCCGGCGCTCGCGGACGCCGCCCGGGGTGCCCGCGTGCTGTACAACTGCGCGAACCCCGGCTCCTACCAGGCGTGGGAGCGCGGCTGGCCCCCGCTGGCCGCCGCGGCGCTGCACGCTGCCGAGGCGTCCGGCGCGGTGCTCGTGACGCTGAGCAACCTCTACGGCTACGGCCCCGTCGACGGCGTCATGACCCGGGACCTGCCGCTGGCGGCGTCCGACCACAAGGGGCGGCTCCGGGCGAGGCTGTGGCAGGAGGCGCTCGCCGCGCACCGCGCCGGGCGGGTGCGGGTCACCGAGGCGCGCGCGTCGGACTACATCGGGCCGACCGTGCCGGCGTCGCACGGCCTGTTGCCCATGTACGCGGCCGCGACGCTCGCGGGCAAGCCGGCCAACGTCATGGCCGACCCGGACCAGCCGCACACCTGGACGGCGGTCGACGACGTCGCCGCGACCCTCGTGGCGCTCGGCGCCGACGACCGCGCCTGGGGATCGCCGTGGATCGTGCCGGCCAACCCGCCGGTGCCCGTCCGCGAGGTGCTGCGGCAGCTCGGCACGCGGGCCGGGACGGGGGAGCCACGGCTGCGCCGGGTGCCGCGCGGTGTGCTGCGGGCCGGGGGGCTCGTGGTGCCGCTGCTGCGCGAGGCACTCGGCGTGCTCTACCAGTTCGACCGGCCGTTCGTCGCGGACGGGTCGGCGACGACCGAGGTGTTCGGCGTCCGCCCGACGCCGTGGGACGAGGTGCTGGACGCGACGGCCGAGGCCTGGCGGGCGCGGGCGGCGGACTGACGGGCGGCGGGCTGATGGACGGCGGGCGGCGGGCGGCTGTCCGACGTCGGCCGGCCGAGGCTGCCCGACGTCGGAGGGCCAGGGCTGCCGCCGTCGGGCGCCCTCTCCTTTGAGGCCTAAGTTTCTTCGCTTTGGCATGGCTCAAAGAGGAGAAACCTAGGCCTCGAAGGGGAGAGAGCCGGCTGGTAGCATCGTCATATGGCGATGACAAAGGTGCCGGACGATGTGAAGCCCGCCGAGTCCGAGGCGATGGCCGTGGCCTCGTACCTGTTCCACGGGTTCTCCGACCCGTCGCGACTGGCGATCCTGCAGCACCTGGCCCTCGGCGAGCACCGCGTGGTGGACCTGACCGGGCACCTCGGCCTCGCGCAGTCCACGGTCTCGAAGCACCTGGCGTGCCTGCGCGACTGCGGGCTCGTCGAGTCCCGCCCGGAGGGCCGGGCGTCGGTGTTCTCCCTGACCCACCCGGAGGCGACGCTCAAGGTGCTCGCCGCCGCCGAGCAGCTCCTGGCCCTGACCGGCGACGCCGTCGCGCTCTGCCCGGTCTACGGCGCGGACGGTTCGGCGGCGCACACGCCGGACGCGGTCGCGCACCCGTCCGGGGCGGGTTCGCGTGCGGGCCGGACGGCGGGGGCGACGCCATGAGCCACAGCCACGGTCCCGGCGGCCACCCGCACGGCGACGCGGGAGCCGCCGCGGGCGGACGTCGGCGCCTCGCCGTCGCGTTCGGCATCACGGCGTCCGTCTTCGTGGCCCAGGCGGTCGGCGCCCTGCTCACCGGCAGCCTCGCCCTGCTGGTCGACACCGCGCACATGCTGACCGACGTCGCGGGCCTCGCCATCGCGCTCGGGGCGGCTTCCCTCGCGCTGCGGCCGCCGTCGCCGCGCCGCACCTGGGGGTTCCGCCGGGCGGAGATCCTCGCGGCGCTGGCCCAGGCCGCGGTGCTGCTCGCCGTCGGCGTCTACGCGCTGGTCGAGGGCGTGAGCCGGCTGTTCGGGCCGGCGGAGGCGCCGGGGCCGGGCCTGCTGGTGTTCGGCATCGTCGGCCTGGTGGGCAACGTCGTGGCGCTGCTCGTTCTCGCGGGCGGCCGCTCGGCGTCGTTCAACCTGCGTGCCGCGTTCCTGGAGGTGGTCAACGACGCGCTGGGCTCGGTCGCGGTGATCGTGGCCGCGGTCGTGATCGCGACGACGGGCTGGCAGCGCGCCGACGCCGTCGCGGGCCTGGTCATCGCCGTGCTGATCCTGCCCCGGGCCGCCCGGCTGCTGGCCGACTCGGCGAGCGTGCTGCTGGAGTCGACCCCGCCCGGCATGGACCTGGACGAGGTCCGGGCTCGGCTGCTGGAGGTGGAGCACGTCGAGGAGGTCCACGACCTGCACGCGTCGCTCGTCGCGACGGGGCTGCCGACCATCAGCGCGCACGTCGTGGTGCGCGACGTCTGCTTCCGGGACGGGCAGGCGCCGCCCGTGCTCGACGCCCTGCAGCGGTGCGTGGCCACGCAGTTCGACGTACGGGTGGAGCACTCGACGTTCCAGCTCGAGCCCGCCGAGCACGCCCGGCACGAGGCGCCGACGCACGCCTGACGCGCGGCGCGGTCACGCCCCGGAGACCCCGCACACGCGCTCGACCAGGTCGCGCCATCCGGCCTCGAACCGGGCCGTCGGCTCCGGACCCGCCAGCTCCGGCCCCGCGAAGAGCTGGAGCAGCAGCGGGCCGTCCAGCGCGTACGCGAGCTGGCCCGCGAGCACTTCGACGTCGGCGCCCGGCAGGTCGACCTCGCGCAGCAGCACCCGCAGGTGGATCTCGGACAGCGGCCGGCGCCGGTCGCCCCCGCGCTGCCCGCCCGCGTGGCGGCCGTCGAGCGTGCCGCGGGCGACGGCGTGGTGCTCGGCGAGGAACCGGACCCGGGCCGTGCCGTAGGCGATGATCCGGTCGACGGGCGGTGCCCCGGGGCCGAGCGGCGGCGGACCGCTGAGCACCTGCTGCTGCAGGTCGCGCTCGGCGTCGTCCAGCAGCGCCTGGAAGATGCCCGCCCGCGACCCGAACCGCCGGAAGACCGTGCCCTTGCCGAGCCCGGAGCGCTCGGCGAGGAGGTCCATCGTGAGGCACTCGGGCCCTGCCTCGGCCAGGAGCTCCCGCGCGCTGGCGAGCAGCAGCTGCCGGTTGCGCGCGGCGTCGGCCCGCTCCGGCCGCGGTGTGCCCCACGTCATCGGCGTGCTCATGTCCGGATGCTATCCGGCGGAGCTTAACCGGGGTAAAGTCCGTTTGGTCGGCCAGGGGGTCGGCACAGGTCTCTGGAGGACGACATGACAGACATGAACACCGGGGTCATCGAGGCGTTCCGCGCGAACGCGGGCGTGCTCGGCGAGGACGTCGCCGGCGGGCACTTCCTGGGCAAGCGGCTGGTGCTGCTGCACCACGTCGGCCGGGTCAGCGGCAAGGCGTACGTGACGCCGCTGGTGGCCGCCACCGACGGCGACGCCTACCTGGTCGTGGGCTCCCTGGGCGGCGCGCCCAAGGACCCGGTCTGGGTGGCGAACGTGGAGGACGGCACAGGCGAGACGACCATCGAGGTGGGCGACCAGACGCTGCAGGCCACCACGACCGTGGTGCGCCCGACGTCGCCCGAGTGGGAGCGGCTCTACGGCATCTGGGCCGCCTACTGGCCCGACGCGAAGGTGTACGAGACCCACACCGACCGCAAGTTCCCGGTGATCCGGCTCGAGCCCAAGGCCTGACCCCTCAGCGTGGGCTGACCGACCGGACGAACTCCCGCACGCGCGCCGCCATCTCCTCGGGCACCTCGCCCACCGTGAAGTGACCGCCCCGCTCCAGGCGGTCGAACACGCGCAGGTCGAGGTAGTGGCGGCGCGCGAGCGACTCGGGGTAGCCGGCCTCGTGCCGCTGGACGAACACCGCTGCCGGCACCGTCGTCGGAGCGATCGGGTCTGGCTGGTCGGCGCCCTCGTAGTAGGGCCGGAACGACGATCCGATGGTCTGGGTGGCCCAGTAGATCGTCGCCTCGGTGAGGATGCGGTCGCGCGAGATGCGCTGCTCCACCCCGCGCGGGTCGCCGGGCGGGGTGTCGCTCCACTCGACGAGCTTCTCGGTGAGCCACGCCAGCAGGCCGGCGGGGGAGTCGTTGAGGGCCGTCGCGAGCGTGTCGGGCCGCGTGGCCTGGACGTGGCCGTAGGCGCCGTCGGTCTGGTGCTTCGCGGCGATGCCGGCGAAGAACTCCCGGTCCTCGGGGTCGTCGAGCGCCGCCCGCTCCGACGTGGTCGGGAAGTGCGCGTGCGTGGCGACGATGCCCGCCACGTGCTCCGGGTACCGGGCCGCGATCAGGTCGCTGACGTTCGCCGTCACGTCCTCGCCGTACGTGAAGTACCGGTCGTAGCCCAGCACGTCGGTCATGAGCGCCTGCATCGTGGCCGCCAGCCGCTTCTCGGACATCTCGCCGTCCGCGTACGGCGCCGAGAACGCGAAGCCGGGCAGGCTCGCCACCACGACGTCGAGGTCGGGCAGCAGGTCCGCGAAGTCGAGCTGCAGGGCGAACGTGTGCGGCCACCCGTGCAGCACGAGCAGCGCGGGCGCGTCCGGCTGCTCGGAGCGCAGGTGCACGAAGTGCACGTCCGCGTCGTCGATCGTCGCGATGAACTGCGGGTGCGCGTTGAGCCAGGCCTCCCGCGCCCGCCAGTCCCAGCTGATCCAGTGGTCCACGAGCTCGTGCAGGTAGGCCGCCGTCATGCCGGACGGCGGACGCCGGGGCGAGTCGGCGGGGATCCGGCTGCGCGCCAGGCGGTCGCGCAGGTCGGTGAGCACCTGATCGGGGACGTGGACGGTGAAGGGCCGAGGGTCGCTCATGACCCGACGGTAGACGCGGTCACTGACATCGACCGGCCGGCCGCCCGTGTCAGACGTACAGGTCACCCGCGTGACCTGTACGTC
>NZ_JBHVEG010000136.1:0-16930 GCF_042802395.1 Promicromonospora sp. NPDC057488 | reverse complement strand
TGTCGAGACCTGGGTCTCGACAAGCTCGACCAGCGAATGCTCGACCAGCGCACCGTCAGGGGGTGCCCGCCGTCGGCCCCTTGCCGATCGGGCGGGCCGGGTCGCCCCAGACCTGCTCGCGGAAGTGGTCCCACACCTGCTGGTCGGACGTCGCGCCGAGGAAGCCCATCCGCGCGTCCGTGGCCGTCAGCAGGATCTCGATGAGCGAGGCGCCCTCGAGCACCTTGGTCGCCACCTCCAGGAGGTCCTGGCCGTCGGGCAGGTTCGCGTGGATCGACGACACGTACATGTGCGCGTCGCCCTCGAGCGACACGAAGTTCGCCCGGGTGTCCGTACCGGCGACCGTGCCCTTGTCGTAGGCGTACGACTTGAGCCAGAAGCCGTCGACGACCACCTTGTCGGCCGATATCTTGATGGCGTCGCGCCGCGTGCCGTCGTTCTTGACCGGCACGTTCGCCAGGCCGATCCCGTTGATCCCGGTGAGCGGGATGGTCAGGTCGCGGCTCTCCAGGTCGGCGGGGAGCGAGAAGACGGAGCCGTCCTCCTTGGCGCCGCACTGGCCGGGCAGGTCGACGTTGAGGTCGTACTTGCCGCCGAAGGTCACCTTCACGCAGGTGCCCAGCTCGGTGTGCAGGGCCTCCTCGATCGTCGCCTGCGGGTCGATCTCGCCGCACGGGTCGCTCGGTGCCTCCTCGGCGGCGTCCGCGGGGACCTCGCCGTCCTGCGTGGGCTCCTGGCACTCGGGCTCGTCGCCCTCGTCCCCCGTGCCCTTGCCGCCGTCCTCGTCCGTGCCGCCGGAGCCGGCGTCGTCGGCCGGGTCGGTGCCCCCGCCGGTGACGTCGTCGACCGTGTCCCCGACCGGGTCCTCGTCCTCGCCCGCGGTCTCGGACGCGCTGGGCGACGGCGTGGGCGAGGCGGACGGCTCGGCGTCCCCCTCGTCGCACGCCCCGAAGACCACGCACCAGAACGAGTCGTCCTGCTTGGCCTCGGCACCCGACGTCGAGGCCGGCAGGCTCATGCCGCCGACCGCCATGGCGCTCGCCACGACCACGGCCGCGGACTTCTGCGAGAGGGCGCGCAGCGCGCCGCTGAGCGACTCCGCCTTGGGGACGGCCTCGGTGTCGGTCGCGGGTCCGGTGTCGGTCGCCGGTCCGGGAGCGGACGACGGGGCGTCGTCCGGCTCCGGGGCGTCGGTCGCCGGCGCGGCGTCGTCGGCCTGCGCGGCCTCGGCCTTCGCATCGGGGGCGTCGTCCGCCGCGGCAGCCGCGGCCGGGGCCTCCGCCCCGGGGACCGGAGCGGCGTCGGGCTCATCGGCGGTACCGGTCTCCTCGACGGTGCCCGGCTCCTCCTCGGGCGCCCAGGACACGACGATGATGCCGCCGACGACGCCGAGCAGGAACCCGACGACCCAGCCGCCGAGGTTCACGCCGGCGATCGAGTAGACGGAGATCGCCAGCGAGATCACGCCGTAGAAGATCCGGTGCACCGGCTGGGCGATCACCAGGATCCCGAGCAGCACGAGCGCGAGCGGCAGGATCGTCGCCTGCGCGCCCTCGACCCCGAACTGCAGCACGATGTTCATGCCGAGCTGGTCCAGCTTGATGGGGCCGGACAGGAGCATCTCCAGGCCCGCGAGAACTACCAGCACACCCCCGACGAACGGCCGCTGCATGCGCCAGGGACCGAAGTCCTTCCGCCAGTCAGCGAACCTCGCGCGAAGTCCGGGGCGGCCGGCGTCCGCCGGGCCGTCACCCGGACTCAGAAGCACTCGGTGCCGTCCGTGATCTTGAGGCTGAGGTCCGTCAGCTGGAAGACGGCGGCCTGCGTGCTCCACGACACCTGCTGGAGCCCGTCGATGTCGATCGAGTCGGAGTCCATGGCGAAGTCGCCGGCGTCGCCCTTCTTGGTCGTGTTGACCGTCGAGGCGTCGACACCGATGCGGATGTTCTTGAAGATCGCGGTGCCCGACAGGTCGTTCATGCCGATCTGCAGGTCGGTGGCCTTCGCGGGCTCGTCGCCGGTGCCCGCGGAGATCAGGAGGCCGACCTTGCCGAGCGGCGTGTCCTGCACGACCGACTGGCAGAGGTTGAACAGCTTCGCGTCCTTGATGTTCGCGATGGCGGCCGGGTGCTGCGTGCCGTCCGAGGCGGTCGCGACGCCGGCGTACTGCGAGAAGCCCACACCCTCGAGCTTGTCGGCGCCGATCTTGAACTGGCTGCCGGAGATGGCGAACGAGACGGGCACGGCGCCCTGCGCGACCCCGCCCAGCAGGATGCTGGCGGCGACGGTGACCGGGATGACGGCGAGAGCCACGCGGCCCTTACGCGTCCCCGTGAGCTTGCTGAGCTTCATTGGTTTTCCCCTTGTGCCAATGTGAGGGCGACGGCATCGTCGTCCCGCCGCGACGGTAGCGCGTCTACTGACTCAGCGTCAATTGACTGGCTGACGGCGGCGCAAAGCATGCCGGATATGCTCGACGCATGGCAACAGCCCGACGCACGCGACTCCGTCCGGAGGAACGCCGCAACCAGCTCGTCGCACTGGGTGTCGCAACTCTTGCGGACCGCCCGTTGGCCGAGGTCACCGTCGAGGAGATCGCCGCCGAGGCCGGTGTCTCGACGGGGCTCGTGTACTACTACTTCGGCTCCAAGAACGGCCTGCACCACGAGATCGTGCGCCGCGCGCGCGACTCGATGCTCCACGCCTCGGAACCCAAGCCCGAGCTCCCGCCCGCCGAGCGCCTGGCCAACACGCTGAGCCAGCTCGTCGCGTACGTCCGGGAGCACGGACCCACCTTCTACTCGCTCGTGCGCGGCGCTGCCAGCGGCGACGAGGAGGTGCGGGCCGTGATCGAGGACGCGCGGCGCCAGCAGACGGAGCGCGCGATGGCCGTGCTCCTGGAGCTGGGCGTGGAGGAGACCGAGCTCCTGCGGATCGCGGTCCGCTCCTGGGTGGCCCTCGCGGAGCAGGCCCTGGTCGACGGCGGCATCAACTCCGACCTGGCCGACGACGAGCTGGTCGGCTACCTCGAGCGCAGCCTGGGCGGCGTCGTCGCCGCCGTGGTGCCGGGCGCCGCGGAGGCCCTGTTCGGGGCACCGGCGAAGGCCTGAGCCCGTCGGGGCTCAGAGGGCCTTGACCATCAGCAGGCAGGGGTCGTCGGCCCACAGGTCGGGGAACTCCTCGACCGGGTGGAAGCCGCAGGCGCTGTAGAAGGCCCGGGTCTGGTCGAACCCCGGGTCGTACGCCGACGGCCCCAGCGTCTTGACGCTCAGGAGCCGCACGCCCTGGGCGCGGAGGTCGTCCTCGACGCGCGCCATGAGGGTGCGTCCGATACCGGCCCGGTGGTGCTTGCGGCGCACCGCGAGCAGGTGCACCTCGGCCGACGTCGGATAGCGCTGGTCCAGGAGCAGCACGCCCAGCACGTCGTCGGCCGGGATGGCGCCGCCGTCGGCCAGGGGTGACGGCGGGGTGGCGGCGTCCGCGGAAGACGTCCCGGGTTCACGGGACTCGGGTTCCGCGACGGCCACGTAGTTGGGGAACCTGGCCGCGGCGTCGACGTACTCGTGCGTGAACCTGTCGATGCCGAACCATTCCGGCAGCTCCTCGAGGATCTCGTGCGCGGCATCCGACCTGCCGAGCGTCCTGACCACGGTGTACGTCCCAGACACGCGGACCAAAGTAGTCCGGCCGGGCCAAGTTCACCCGCTGAACGCGGATACGACAGCGGCCCGGATCCGTGGGACGGAAACGGGGCGGGGCAGGACGCCGTTCCGCGTCCTGCCCCGCCCCGCTGGTCTCCGGCCAGGGCGCTCCCCGAGGGGATGGAGAGGGTCAGCCCTGGTTGTCGAAGAACTGCTGCAGCCAGTCCGGGATGTTGTTCGGGTTGGTCTGGTCCGAACCCGAGCCCGAGCCGTCCTGCTGGCCCTGGTCCTGGCCCGGCAGCTGGCCCTGCTGGCCCTGCTGCTGGTCCTGCGAGGAGGTGTCCGCCTCGTCCTTGACCGCGAGCGTGACGGTGATCTCCTGCGTCTTGCCGTCGCGGACCACGGTCAGCACGGACTTGTCGCCGGCCTCCTTCTCCCGCACGAACGCCGTGAGCGACTCCGGGCTGTTGACCGCCGACCCGTCGATCGCGACGATCACGTCGCCCTGCTTGATGCCGGCGTTCCCGGCCGGAGAGTCGGCGACGACGTCCTCGACGCCCGCGCCGCGCCGGGTGACCCCGTCCGCCGTCGCGGTGGCGTCCGACATCGAGACACCGAGGAAGGCGTGCTGGGCGGTGCCGTTCTCCTTGAGCTGGTCACCGATCTGCGACGCCAGGTTGCCCGGGATCGCGAAGCCCAGGCCGATCGAGCCGGAGCTGCTGGACGTGCCGCCGCCACCGCTCGACAGCGTCGCGATCGAGGACGTGATGCCGATGACCTCGCCCGACGCGTTGAACAGCGGGCCACCCGAGTTGCCCGGGTTGACCGCGGCGTCGATCTGGATCGCGTTGGTGACCACCTGGTCGGTCCCGTCCTCGGCGCTGGCCGTGACCGGGCGGTCCAGGGCGGACACGATGCCGGTCGTGGCGGTGTTCGCCAGGCCCAGCGGGTTGCCGAGCGCCATCACGGGCTCGCCCACCACCACGTTGTCCGAGTCGGCGAACTTGGCCGGCTTGAGGTCCGACGGCGGGTCGGACAGCTGCACGACGGCGAGGTCGGTGGTCGGGTCGGTGCCGACGATCTTCGCGTCGTACACGCTGCCGTCGCTCAGCGTCACCTGGACGGTCTGCGCGCCGGAGACCACGTGGTTGTTGGTCAGGACGCGGCCCTGGCTGTCGAGCACGACGCCGGAGCCCTCCGCGCCGCCCGCCTGGCTCTCCACCTGGATCGAGACCACGGACTGCTGCACGGCCGAGGTGACGGCCGTCCAGTCCGGGTTCTCCACCGTGGAGCTCTTCACGGGGACGGTCTGGTTGTTCGACTGGCCGACGTCCGCGAGGGAGGCGCCGTTGTCCGCGCCGCCGGTGAGCGTGAGGAGGCCCGCCGTGCCCGCGCTGGCGAGCACCGCGGCGGCCGCGGCCGCGGCGACCACGGGAACCCAGGTGCGGTTCCTGGTCCGGGGCTCGGCCGCGACCGTCGCGGGGGCCGAGTACGGGTTGACGTAGGCCGGGGACGGGCCCGGGCCGGCGCCGGGGGTCACGGTCTGCAGCGGGGTGGTGTGGTGCTGCTGGGCGTGGACCTGGGGCTGGGGCTGCGCCTGGTGCTGGGCCTGGGCCGGGTGCTGGGGCTGGTGCTGGGGTTGCGCCTGGTGCTGCGCGGCCGGGAGCTGCGCCGTCTGGTGCTGGGCTGCCTCGGGCTGCGGGGCCTGGTGCTGCGGGGCCTCGTGCTGCGGAGCCTGGTGCTGCGCGGGCTGGTGCTGCGCGGCGGCGTCCTGCGGGGTGTGCTGGGCACGGGCGGCCTGGGCGGGCGTGACGCCCGGCGCGGGGGCCGGGGCCGGGCTCGGTACGGGAGCCGGGGCCGGGACGGGAGCCGTCGACTGCGCGGGGGTCGCGGACTGCTCGCCGCCCGCGTTCGGGACGGGAGCCGAACCGGCGACCGGCAGCTGCTCGGTGGGCTGCGTACCGGACGGCTGCTGCTCCGGCTGCGGCGTGGTGCTGTTCTGGTCGGTCATCGTGACCCTCCTTGAAGTCAGAACTAGTTGACACCCCGTTCCTTGTCCCACGCTTAAACGAGTCTGTGAGTTTCCTGCGTATCCCGAGACCGCGCTGAGTGCGGGACGTCCGCCCCTCCGACCGGTCCGGGAGGGCGGACTTCCGGCCCTCAGCCCAGGCTGGTGCGGATCCGGTCGGCCAGGGCGCGGGTCTCCGCGAGGCGGTCGGCGCGCGGGACGCGCACCTCGATCACCTGGACGCCGTGGCTCGGTGCCTGCAGCGCGTGCCGCAGGGTCGGCACGTCCTTGACGAGCTGGTGGTCCACCCCGTACCCCGCGCACAGCTGCGCCAGGTTCGCGCCGTGCGGCGTGCCGAACACCCGCTCGAAGGTGGCGCTCGCGGCGTCGCCGGTCGCCGCCAGCGCACCGTGCTCCAGGGTCGCGAAGATCGACCCGCCGTCGTCGTTCACCACGACGATCTCCAGGTCGACCGCGGGTTCGTCGGGTCCGCGGAGCAGTCCGCCGACGTCGTGCAGGAACGTGAGGTCGCCCAGCAGGGCCCGCGTGCGCAGGCCGCGCCGCGCCGCGGACAGCGCCACGCCGACGGCGGTCGAGACGGTGCCGTCGATGCCTGCCAGGCCGCGGTTGGCGAGGACGGCGGGGCCGGGCCCGTCGAGGCCGAGCACGAGCTCGAGGTCGCGCACGGGGTTGGACGAGCCGACGACGAGCAGGTCGGCGGGGCCGAGCACGCGGGCCACGGCGCGGGCCACCGACAGCGCCGTCGGGCCGCCGAGCACGGCGTCGTCGCAGGTCACCTCGTCGAGCACGAGGGCGGCCGAGGCCCCGGCGGCCTGCCAGCGCTCCAGGAACGGCGTGGTCCGCCGCTCGGCGGGCTCGAACCAGACGGGCGCGAGGCCCGGGAGCACGACGGCGGCGTTGCGGGCGGCGTCGGGCCACGGGCCGGCGCCCGGCGCGACCACGGTGACCGCCACGGACGGGCGGCCCAGCAGCCGCTGCACCGGTCGCGACAGCGTGGGGCGGCCGAGCACCACCACGTGCTCGACGCCGTCGGCGAGTTCGTCGGAGCCGAGCAGCATCCGGTAGCCGGCGATCGCGTTGGGCCCGCCCGTCGCGCCCGACGACGGTTCGGCGAACAGCGGCCAGCCCTGCGCCTCGGCGAGTTGCCGGGCCTCCGGTCCGGCGTCGTCGCCCGCGACCACGACGGTGCGCTCCGGGTCGCCGGGCAGCGCGGGCGAGCCGAAGTGCTGGTGCACGGCGGGCACGACCAGCGGCGGGTCGGGCTTCGGGTACCCCTCCTCCGCGCCACGCGCGGGCAGGCCGGGCAGCGGGGCCGACGGCGCCAGCGGGTCGCGGAACGCGAGGTTGAGGTGCACCGGGCCCGGGTGCCCGGACCGGAACCCGAGGGCGGCGGCGACCGCGCGGCCGACGACGCTCCGCAGGTCGCGCAGCGCCGTCGCGGCGTCGTCGTCGGTGGCCGGGGCGGCGGGCGCGGGGACGTCCACGGCGTGGCGCACCGCGGAGCCGAAGATGCCGACCTGGTCGGTGGTCTGCGACGCGCCGGTGCCGCGCAGCTCGTGCGGCCGGTCGGCGGTGAGCAGGACCAGCGGCAGGCCCGCGTGGTGCGCCTCCAGCACCGCGGGGTGCAGGTTCGCGACGGCGGTCCCCGAGGTGGTGACGACGGCGACCGGCGCACCCTCAGCGCCCTTGGACAGGCCGAGCGCGAGGAACCCCGCGTCCCGCTCGTCGATCCGGACGTGCAGGGTGAGGTGCCCGGCGTCGGCGGCCTCGGCGAGCGCGTACGCGAGCGGGGCGCTGCGCGAGCCGGGCGCGAGCACGGCGTCGCGCACACCCCTGCTGACCAGGTCGGCGACCAGGGCGCGGGCGGTGGCCACGGCGGGCGGGATGGTCATGCGTCCTCCAGGATCCGGGTCAGGCGGTGGTACCGGTCGAGCCAGCGGCGCGTCGTCGGGCCGTCGGCGGCCGCGGCCGCGAGCGCCTCGGGCGAGGGGTCGGGGCGGCGCACGGGGAGCGCGCCGTCCGTGGGCAGCAGCGGCTGGGCGACGACGTCGTGCGTCAGGAGCTGCGACGTCGCGAGGCCGCACGCGTACGGCAGCTCGGGCAGCGCGGCGGCGAGGGCGACGCCGGCGGCGAGCCCCACGGAGCTCTCCAGCGCTGACGAGACGACGACGGGCAGGCCGACCTGCTCGGCGAGGTCGAGGCAGGCGCGGACGCCGCCGAGCGGCTGGACCTTGAGGACCACGATGTCGGCGGCCTCCTGGCGCACCACCCGCATGGGGTCGGAGGCGCGGCGGATCGACTCGTCGGCGGCGACGGGCACGTCCTGCTTGCGGCGCACCAGGGCGAGCTCGTCGACGTCGGCGCAGGGCTGCTCGACGTACTCCAGCCCGCCGGCGGCGCGGTCGATCTCGGCGAGGTGCGCCAGGGCCTCGTCGGGGGTCCAGGCGGCGTTGGCGTCGACGCGGATGGCGCCGTCGGGCCCGAGGGCGTCGCGGACGGCGGCGACGCGCTCCGCCTCGGCGGCGACGGGTTCGAGGGTGCCGTCGGGGCCGCGCTGGGCGACCTTGACCTTGGCGGTGCGGCAGCCGCCGGACGCCAGCACGATCTCGCGGGCGCGTTCCGGCCCGACGGCGGGGACGGTCACGTTGACCGGCACGCTCTTCCGCACGGGGTCCGGCCAGCCGACGAAGGCGGCCTCGTGTGCGGCGCGCAGCCAGGTGGCCGACTCCTCGTCGTCGTAGTCCCAGAACGGGGAGAGCTCGCCCCAGCCGGCGGGGCCGCGGAGCAGCACGCCGTCGCGCACGTCGATCCCGCGAAAGCGGGTCCGCAGGGCCGTGGACCAGACCAGGGGCTCACCAATCAGCAACACACCCCCAGATTATCGACCCGCGCGCCCCCGAGGTCGGGGAGCAAAGTTGCTGAGCTGGCGTCAGCAGGCTCCGGAGGACCGTCAAGGCACTCCCGATGGTCGGATCTGGCCTGCTGAACGAAAGTCAGTCCGACGCCTCCACCGGGCTGTCGTCTTCGTGGGCGGCGTAGAAGGTCGACTGGCGGCGCATGAGCTCGCGCATCGGCACGTCCCGGCCCACGCCGTAGACGGTCCCGGGGAAGTCGAGCTCGCGCTGGATCGCCCAGATCTCGTCGTGCCGGTCCGGCGGCAGGATCGTCGCCGGGTCGCCCACGGCCACCCACCCGATCGGGACGAGCGCCCCGGGGGCGAGGACGGTGTTCACCTGTACGACCCCGTGGATGCGCACCTCCGCGCCGGCACCGATCACGCTGCCGGGAAACAGGGCCGCGCCCGTCGCGACGAACGCCTCCGCCTCGACCGTGCTCCCGTTGACGTGGGCGTGCGGGCCGATCATGACCGCGGCCCCCACCTTGGCGGGATGCTCCCGACGCCCCCGGACCAGCGCGTTCTCCATGACCACGGTGTCCTCGCCGATGACGACGGCGCCGTCCTCGGCGGTGAGGATCGCACCGTGCAGGATCCTGGCGCCGGCGGCGATCCGGACGTCGCCCACCAGCGTCGCGGACGGGGCGACGTACGCCGACGGATCGACCGACGGTTCGAGACCGCGATGACGAACGAGCATGTGGGCTCCTCTCCTCGCGGTCACCCTAGGGGCAGGCGCCCGACGCGCGCACCGCCCGAACTAGGCTGGGCCGCGTGAGCACGAGCACCGATCTTCCCCGCCAGGTCTCCGAGACGTTCGACCCGCAGCGCTGGCGCACCGTCGCCGGGTTCGAGGACCTGACCGACCTCACGTACCACCGGGGCGTGGACCGCAGCGGCCCCGAGCCGCGCGACCTGCCCGTGGTGCGCATCGCGTTCGACCGCCCCGAGGTGCGCAACGCGTTCCGCCCGCACACGGTGGACGAGCTGTACCGGGTCATGGACCACGCCCGCATGACGTCCGACGTCGGCACGGTGCTGCTGACCGGCAACGGCCCCTCCCCCAAGGACGGCGGCTGGGCGTTCTGCAGCGGCGGCGACCAGCGCATCCGCGGGCGCGACGGCTACCGCTATGCCGAGGGCGAGAACGCCGACTCGATCGACCCCGCGAAGGCCGGGCGCCTGCACATCCTGGAGGTGCAGCGCCTCATGCGGACCATGCCCAAGGTCGTGGTCGCGGTCGTGGACGGCTGGGCCGCCGGCGGCGGGCACTCGCTGCACGTCGTCGCCGACCTCACGGTCGCCTGCCGCGAGCACGGCAAGTTCAAGCAGACCGACGCCGACGTCGGCTCGTTCGACGCCGGCTACGGCTCGGCGTACTTCGCCCGCCAGCTCGGGCAGAAGCGCGCCCGCGAGGTCTTCTTCCTCGCCCGTGAGTACTCCGCCGACGACGCCGAGCGCTGGGGCTCCGTCAACGAGGTCGCGGAGCACGAGGACCTGGAGGGGCTGGCCCTGGAGTACGCGCGGATCATCGCGGGCAAGTCGCCGCAGGCCATCCGGATGCTCAAGTTCGCGTTCAACGCCGCCGACGACGGCATCGCCGGCCAGCAGGTGTTCGCCGGCGAGGCCACGCGGCTGGCGTACATGACGGACGAGGCGGTCGAGGGCAAGGAGGCGTTCCTGGAGCGCCGCGACCCGGACTGGTCGGCGTTCCCCTACTACTACTGACGCGGCGCTCCCCGCCGCGCCTACTCGTCGTCGTCCGGGACCCGGCCGTCCGGCGTGACCGGCACCGGCTCTGCGGCCAGCCGGACCTCCCGCGCGCCCAGCGCCTCCGCCAGCCCGTCGGGCCCGGCGAACAGCACCACCCCCGGGTACGCCGCGAGGATGCCCGCGAGCCGGTCGCGGCCCTCCTCGTCCAGGTCGCGGTCGAGGTCGGCGACCAGGAGCAGCGGCGGCTCGCCGTAGATCGCGCGGGCCAGCGCGAGCCGCGCGCGCTCGTCGACGGTCAGCGGCTCCCCGCCCGCGCGCAGCACGGTGCGGGGCCCGTCCGCGAACCGGTCGGCGTCGAGGCCCACCGCGGCGAACACCTCGTCGGCCGTCGCGTCGTCCAGGTCGGGACGGCGGTAGCGCAGCGCGCGCCGCAGCGTGCCCCGCTCGAACACGGTGCCGCGGGTCGCCAGACCCACGAGCTCGCGCCCGTCCGCGGGGGCGACGCCGCGCAGGTTCTGCCCGGCCACCCAGATCTCGTCGGTCGTGCCGGACGGCGCGAGGTCGAGCCCCACGATCCGCCGCATCAGGCGCAGCGGGGCGTCCGGGTCGTCGCCGGTCAGGCGGATCCGGGCGCCCGCGGCGGCGTTCAGCGGGCCCTCGGCGGGCACCAGCCCGGGCACCACGACGTACACCCGGCCGGGCTCGTCCGCGCCGTCGGGCCGGTCGGCCGACGCCGCCGCACTGCTCGCGCGCTCGTGCTCGGCCCGCCGGCGGGCGGCGTCGGCCAGCGCGGGGACGAGCACCGCGCGGGCGGCCAGGAAGGTCTGCCGGTACTCGACGATGCGCCCGAGGTCGACGATCGGCGTCGAGGCGAGGCCCGCCATGGCCATCGCCGCGACCGTGACCGCGGGGTCGAGCCCGCGCACCACGCCGACGGCGGCCACGGCGAGCGTCGCCAGCAGCGCGGCGACCGTGCCCCCGGCCCGCAGCGCGCCGACGGTCGCCGACCGGTCGACGGCACGGTCCACGACGTCGGCGGACGCGGAGTCGATGTGGTCGAGCTCCCGGCCCGCCCCGCGCGCCGCGATGATGCCCTCCGAGGCCCCGACCGTGTCGGCGATCCGCGTGGCCATGCGCCCGCGGGCGCGCCGCAACCGCCGCGACTTGAGGTACGCGGTGCGCGCCCACGGCACCATGACGGCGGCGAGCAGGCCGAGCGGGAGCAGGAACCCGATCCCGAGGTACGGGTCGAGCACCGTGAGCCCGACGGCGGAGCCGGCGATCAGCGGGATCCCGGCCGCCAGCGGGCCCACGCCCTGCGACACCCAGTTGCGCACGCTCGCGAGGTCGTTCGTGGTCCGGGCCACGGTGATGCCCAGGTGGGTGCTGCTGCCCGGCGTGAGCTCGGACTCGACCAGCTCGCGCCGCAGCTCGCGCACGTAGTCCTGGCCGAGCCGCTCCGCGACGATCCGCTCCTCGATGCGCAGCCCACCGATCGCCACCGCGGTCGCCACGATGCTCAGGATCGCGACGACGATCGGCCAGGTGCTGCCCGGGCGCAGCTGGGTCAGCGCCCAGGCGCCCACGGCCCCGAGCGCGCCCTGGCCGACGCCGAGCGCCGCGAGGCCGACCACCCAGCGCCGCCGGGCGCCGACATAGATCCGCGGCAGGACGCCTGCCTCGGCAGACCGCCCCGGCTCGGCCGAGCGCCCCGCCTCAGGCGACCGCATGGCCCTCGCCGGCCTGGGCGTCCCCGACCTGCCCGAGCGACACCTCGCCGAGGGAGGCGAGCTGCTGGTCGACGGGAAGGATCGACCCGACGGGCGTCGCGCCGGTGAGCCCCGCGGCGGCCCACGCGACGGCGGGCAGGCACAGGTCGTAGGTCGGCACGACGCTCACGTCGAGGGCCCGGCGGGCCTCCGCGGTGGCGATCGGCGAGGCCGTGAGCACGCCGGAGACGACCGACGGCTCGCAGCCCAGGGACCGCAGCGCCGCGACGCCGCCGCTCGCGCCCAGCGCGTCCCCGGCGGCGAACACCACGCGGTCCACCACGGACCGGAAGGCGTCGTCGACCAGCAGGCGGCCGGTCTCGCCCTGGTAGACGCCGTCGGCGATCTCGATCAGCACCACGTCGGGTGCGGGCGCCCCCGGCCGGGCCGGGGCGGCGAGCACGTCGGCCATCGTCGCGAAGACGTCGCGGACGTCCTCGAAGGGGAGCCCGAACGTGCTCGGGAAGCCGAAGTCGGTGAAGTCGACCACGTGGTGCGCGCCCGCGTCGACGAAGTGGTGGGCGTCGTTGCCCGCGCCCGTGCCCGTCGCCTTGCCGGCGTGCACGGTGAGGCCGGCGGCGGCCAGGCCGTGGGCGAGGCAGGCCAGGGTGGTGGACTTGCCGGAGTTCATCGACGTGCCGATGACGGCGACCACCGGGACGCGCGTGGCGTTCCCGGCCGTGCTGCCCGCCGCGCGGACCTGGTGCGGCGCGTAGGTCGCGAGGTTCACCACCGCTCCCCCGGCCGTGAGCAGGCCGACCGGCTCGATCACCGTGGCGTCCTTGATCGCGGCGTGCCGGTCCACGACCCGCGAGGCGAGCCCGCCGGCGGCGGCGAGGTGGCACGGCCCGAGGTCCTCCGGGAGCACCGCGAGGAACTGGTCGGCGGCGTACCGCGACCCGTACGCCACGACGATCTCGTCGCCCTCGAACAGGATCTGCCGGCGGGAGTCGGGCGACTCCAGCCGCCGGTGCTGGCCGATCGCCACGACCCGCGCGAGCACCACGTCACCGGGGCGCGGCGCGCCGGACAGGTCGGTGACCAGGCCGAACGCGGCGGGGTCCCGCTCGATCGCCGCGGCGACGAACCGGGTGGAGTAGGCCTTCTTGGCCCGGAGCAGACGGCGCGTCGCCGGGTCCGGCGGCAGCACGGGTACGGCGGCACCGCCGACCCGCAGCGGGGTCGCGAGAGGGCGCGGGTCGAGCCCGCGCAGCTCCGATGACGTGTCGAGGATGCTCATGACGGCCACGCTTTCTTGTCGAGGGACGCGAGGGTGCGACGTCGTTATTCGACAAGCCCGCCATGAACTCGTGATGAGACCTGGATGAAGGCTTTCTCATCAGCCACGACGGCCGTACGCCGTCGCCGTGCGGGAAGAATACCCGCGCCGGCGACGTCGGCCGGTCAGCCCAGCTCCCAGCTCCCCTTGCCCCGTGGCACGAGCTCGATCCAGGTGTTGCCCGGGTCGAGCTCGGCGGTCTTGCCACCGGGTACCTTCAGCACGATCGGCGCGTTCAGGCTCTTCTTGGACCAGCGCACCGAGATGGCGTGCCCCATGGAGAGCAGCACACCCTTGCCGTCCCTCTTGGCGAGCTTGTGCTCGGGCACCGGCGCCCCGGCCGGGTCCACGAACTTGGTGTTGACCACCTCGGTGGACAGCACCAGCACGTTGCGCGCGCCGTGCCGGCGGCCGTCGGCGGAGACCGACTTCGTGGTGCCCTCGCTGCGCAGGTAGCGCTTGCTGTTCCGGTCCCACATCCAGACGGTGCGCTGGAGCGACGACAGCCGCACGTCGACCGACCGCACGTACCGGCCGGCCTGCGGCGCCGAACCCTGGCCGGGCTTGCGCGCGTACTCGAACTGGGCGGGCGGCGGGGTGGTCCGCTCGGCGTCGGCCTGCTCCAGGAACGTGGACATGGTGCCGATCACGTTGTGCGGCGCCTCGCGCCGGGGGTCACGCCGGAACCCGGGGTCGCCGTCGTCCATGATGATCGTCTGGGTGCCCACCCGCTGGGTGGCCTTGATGAACGGGCCCTGCCCGCCGGAGAACACCAGGATGCCGTCGAGCGGCGCGACGATCGCGGGGTCCATCGGCCGCACGGAGCGCACCGGCTCCACGGCCTCCGGGAGCTTCGAGTGGTAGGTCGCGACGAACCGGGAGATCCCGCCCTCGACGACCTCCTCCCACACGATGTCGGCCTCGTTCAGCCCGCGCTGCGGGCGGGCCGCGGTCGCGTTCTCGATCTTGACCGACACCGCCGGCCGCGCCCCGATCTTCTCGGTGCGCACCCCCGTCAGCGGCCACACCAGCGGCACGTCAGGGTCGGGCGGGGCGCTCCGGGCCGCCTGGACCTCGGCCGCGACCGTCGTGGTGGGAGCGGGGGCGGGCAACGCCTCCGCCCGGGTGCCGGCGCTGCAGCCGGTCAGCACGAGTGCCGTCGCCATGGCCGCACCTGTGGCACGGACCGCCGTCGTCCAACGCGTCATCGGTTCTCCTCCGCGAGCGATCGATGCCGAGCCCCGAGGGGTCCGCGTGGCGCACACGTTACAGATCCGCCCGACGCCCGGCCCGTCGGACGCGCTTAGGCTCGGGAGGTGACCCCGACCGACCCGACGAGCGCCGTGGTGCGCGCCGTCCGGGACGCCCTCGACGGCGGCCCCGCCTACGCCCCGCAGCCCCGCCTGTCCGACGCCGCTACCCCGCCCGGGACCGCGCTCGTGCTCCGGACCTCCGGTTCCACGGGAGACCCCCGCGAGGTCGCGCTGAGCGCCGCCGCCCTCCGGGCCTCGGCCGAGGCCACCCACGAGCGGCTCGGCGGGCCCGGCCGGTGGCTGCTGGTGCTGCCGCCCACGCACGTGGCCGGCGTCCAGGTGGTCAACCGGACGGTCGTGGCGGGCACGGAGGTACGGGTCGGCGACCTGACCCCGTTCACCCCGGCGGCGTTCGCGGCCCTGGCCCGCGACTTCCTCGACGGCCACGAGGGCGAGCGCGCCTACGTCTCGATCGTGCCAACCCAGCTGCACCGGCTCGTCGCCGCGGCCGCCGGCGAGGACGGCGGGGACGATGGGGACGAGGGCGGCGACGGCCTGGCCGAGCTCGCGCGGTTCGACGCCGTGCTGGTCGGCGGCGCCGCGACGCCCGCCCCCCTCCTGGCCCGCGCGCGGGCGGCGGGCGTGCGCGCCGTGACGACCTACGGCATGTCGGAGACGAGCGGCGGCTGCGTCTACGACGGCGTCCCGCTGGCCGGGGTGCGCATCCGGCTGGCCGGCCCCGGCACGAGCGCGGGCGACGCCCCGGGGCCCGACGACGGCGCTCCGCGCACCGGCGTCGTCGAGCTGTCCGGCCCCGTGCTCGCCGAGGGCTACGTGGGCGACGCCGCCGCGACGACCGCAGCGTTCCGGACCGACCTCGACGGCACACGCTGGTTCCGCACGTCCGACCTGGGCCGCCTCGACGGGGGCCGCCTCACGATCCTCGGCCGGGCGGACGACGTGATCCTCACCGGCGGCGTCAACGTCGCCCCCGCCGCCGTCGAGGCCGCGATCGCCGAGCACCTCGCCGGGCTGGGCACGCCGGGCGAGGCGTGCGTCGTCGGCGTGCCCGACGCGGAGTGGGGCCAGGCCGTGGTCGCCGTCCTCGCCCTGCCGGGCCACTCGGACGCCGGCCCGGCACACGTGGACGCCGGCCCTCCCCTCACCGACGGGGGCGCCGAGCTGCTCGCCGGGCTGCGCTCCGCCGTCGGGCACACGCTCGGGGCGCCCGCCGCGCCCCGCCGGGTCTACCTCGCCGCGGCCCTGCCGACCCGGGGCCCGGGCAAGGTGGACCGCCGGGCGGTGCGCGACGCCGTCGTGCGGGCCGGGCGGGAACCCGTGCGACCATGACTTCGTTCCTCCGCCAGGACCGCGCGCAGGCCCGGTCCTGGTGTCTCGAGAACCCAGGCACACCCCACGAACGAAGGACGCACTGATGGCCACTGCCGCCGAGTGGATCTCCGGGGCCCGGCCCCGCACGCTGCCGGCGGCGGCGGCCCCGGTCATGGTCGGCACGGGCGCGGCCGCCCAGGTCGACTCCTCCGCGACGTTGCCCGCGCTGCTGGCGCTCGGCGTCGCCCTCGCGCTGCAGGTGGGCGTCAACTTCGCCAACGACTACTCGGACGGCGTGCGCGGCACCGACCTGGACCGCGTGGGCCCCATGCGGCTGACCGCCTCGGGCGCCGCGGCGCCCCGCGCGGTCAAGACCGCCGCCTTCGTGGCGTTCGGCGTCGCGGCCGTGCTGGGCCTGGTGCTGAGCGCGGTCTCCGGGCACTGGTGGCTGCTCGCCGTCGGCGCGGTGTGCGTGGTCGCCGCCTGGTACTACACGGGCGGCAAGACGCCCTACGGGTACCGGGGCCTGGGCGAGATCGCGGTGTTCGTGTTCTTCGGCCTCGTCGCGGTGCTCGGCACCACGTACACGCAGGCCGACCGCATCACCTGGCCCGCGGTGCTCGGCGCCGTCGGCGTGGGCCTCATCGCCTGCGCGCTGCTCATGGTGAACAACCTGCGGGACATCCCCACCGACGTGCTCGCCGGCAAGCGCACGCTGGCCGTGCGGCTGGGCGACTACCGCGCGCGCCGCGTGTACATCGCGATGATCTGGCTGCCGGTGCTGCTCGGCGCGGTGTGCGCGTTCTGGGCGCCGTGGTCGCTGGTGGTCCTGCTGCTGCTCGGGCCGGCCGCGCTGCTGTCGATCCCGATCCTCGCCGGGGCGCGCGGCAAGCTGCTCGTCCCGGTGCTGGCCGGCACGGGCCTGTACGAGCTGGGCTACGGCCTGCTGCTCTGGTTCGGCCTGTCGCTCTGACCTCACCGCACGTGTCAGACGCTCAGGTCACCAGAGGGACCTGAG
>NZ_JBHVEG010000135.1:0-17411 GCF_042802395.1 Promicromonospora sp. NPDC057488 | reverse complement strand
GCCGGCGGCCGGCCCCGAGGGGTCGGCCGCCGGCCGCGGTGCCTCAGCGGCGGGGTGCCGGCGGCCTAACCCATAGACGGCGGCGGGAGCGCGGACTGAGTGGCGAGAGCCAGCTGCCCGCGGCGGACACGCACGACGATCACCGTCCAGGCCGAGCAGGAGAACGCGGCCAGAACCGCACAGAGCAGGTACCCGCCGCCCACGAGCAGCGCCTCATCGCCAAGGACGTCGCTGCCGAGGAACCCACCAAGCCAGCCTTCGATCGTCCAGGAGAACCAGAGCATCACGAGCCAGCAGCCCCACCAGGGCACGAGGATCCAGCCCAGCCCGCGACGCGAGGTGGCCCGCAAGACGTCCGCGACGGCGAGTACCGGAAACCAGAGCGACAGCAGGGGAACGACCCAGCCGAGCCAGGTCCATGCGAGGGCAAGTCGGTAGCGGTAGCCCGGGGCGTAGGCCTCGGCGAACCTCCGGCCCCTGTGCAGCCAGAGCGCTACCACGACCAGCACCGCGAGCAGGTAGACCCGCACCGGCATGTAGGCGAGGTCGAACGCGGTCTGGTCCGTGGCGTCGTACGGAAGGCCTTGTGCAACCGCGTCACGCCACGTCTCCTGGGAGGCGAGGCCCGCAAACCCGAGGACGACCAGCCAGGCCACCCAGATCCAGCCCAGCACGATCACCGTGACGGCCAGGCCGGTCGGCGGAGGTGGTGGTGCCGGCACCGTGCCGCCAGGTTGCGGAAGCGCCCCTGACGCCTGTGCCGGAACCTCGGGGTCGATCACGACGCGTACCCACCGCGGGCGGCCGCGATCCGCTCCCCCTGGGCGCGCGTGACGTCCCGGATGATCCGGATCCACAGCACGAGAGCGACGATGCACGCCAGGGTGGCGACGCCCTCGAGCCCGACCAGCGCGTCCGCGGCGGAGGACGCCGAGTCCTCGCTGCTGCTCGCCACGAGGCGTCCCACCAGGTTGGAGGCGCCGAAGAAGACGAGCCATGCCGCCCACCAGCCGCCGATCCCTGACACCGGCCCGCGCGACGTCGCCCGACGCACGTCGCGCACCACCTGGAACGGGAACCAGAAAGCAACCACGGGAACCATCCAGCCGAGCCAGACCCAGACCGGCCCGCGCTGGTGACGGAACGTGGGGTTGGCGGCGACGGCGGTCGAACGGCTCTGATAGAGCCAGAGACAGGTGACGACGTAGGCCGCGAGCTGGACCAGGCCGGACAGCAGCGTCATGGCGTCGTACCCGGTGAACGTGCTGTCGACGGCCGACACGCCCGCCTCGCCCGCCTCGCGCAGTGCCTCGGCCGCCTGCGGCGCCAGCAGGAGGCCCAGCACCTCGGTGGCCGTCCACACGGAGGCCAGCACGATCGAGGCCGTCCCCAGCCCGGCGGCGCTGCGCAGCTGCGGCGGCTGCGGCAGCTGCGGCGGGGGCGCGCCGTAGGTCTGGTGCAGGGGCGGCATCGGACCGGTCGGTGCCGGGCCCGGCTGCGGGCCGGCGGGCGGCGTCGAACCCGAAGGCGGGGCGTACGGGTCGAACGGTTGCGTCATGGGGTGGTGCCCTTCGTGGTGCGGCTGGAAAACACCCGAACGCTAGCCCCGGGAAACCAGGACGTTGAGCCAATAAGCGGGTGAACTTCGCAGACCACGACATCCGGACCGGCCGAAGAGACGACAACACAACGGGCGGGGTAACGCTGAGGTAGCAGTGCTATCTCAGCGTTGCCCCGCCCGAGGGGTGGTGCTTACCTGCCGATCACGCCTCGACGACCACCGGCACGATCATCGGCTTGCGCCGCAGCCGGGTGGCTACGTAGCGACCGATGGTCCGCCGCATGATCTGCTGAAGCTGGTGTGTGTCCGTGGCCCCGCCCGCGATCGCGTTCTCCAGCGCCGCGGTGACCTCCGGCATCACCTTGTCGAACACCGAGGCGTCCTCGGCCATACCCCGCGCCAGCACCTGCGGGGGTGCCAGCACCTTACCCGTCGCCGTGTCGATCACGGCGAAGACTGAGACGAAACCCTCCTCGCCCAGGATCACGCGGTCCTTGAGCTCGGCCTCGGTGATCTCGCCGACCGAGGAACCGTCAACATACACGTAGCCGCACGGCACGGCGCCGACCACGGAGGCCTTGCCGTCGACGAGGTCGACCACGACGCCGTCCTCGGCGAGCACCACACGGTCGGCCGGCACGCCCGTGCGGACCGCGAGCGCCCCGTTGGCCACGAGGTGCCGGACCTCGCCGTGCACCGGCATGACGTTCTTGGGCTTGAGGATGTTGTAGCAGTACATGAGCTCGCCGGCCGAGGCGTGCCCGGAGACGTGCACCTTGGCGTTGCCCCCGTGCACGACGCGCGCGCCGAGGCGGGTGAGCCCGTTGATGATGCGGAAGACGGCGTTCTCGTTGCCCGGGATGAGCGACGACGCGAGGATCACGGTGTCGCCGTACTCGACCTGCACCTTGTGGTCGCCGTTGGCCATGCGCGACAGCGCCGCCATCGGCTCGCCCTGCGAGCCGGTGGACATGTAGACGATCTGGTCGTCCGGCACCGAGTCGGCCTTCTTCAGGTCGATGAGCACGCCCGGGGGCACGTCGAGGTAGCCGAGGTCGGCGGCGATGCCCATGTTGCGCACCATGGAGCGCCCCACGAGGGCGACCCGGCGGCCGTGGGCGTGCGCGGCCCGCAGCACCTGCTGCACGCGGTGCACGTGAGAGGAGAACGACGCGACGATGATGCGCTTGTCGGCGTGCGCGAACACGTTGTCCAGCACGGGGCCGATCTCGGCCTCGGGCGTCACGAAGCCGGGCACCTCGGCGTTGGTGGAGTCGACCATGAACAGGTCGACGCCCTTCTCGCCGAGACGGGCGAAGGCGCGCAGGTCCGTGATGCGGCCGTCGAGCGGCAGCTGGTCCATCTTGAAGTCACCGGTGTGCAGCACGGTGCCGGCGGCGGTGGTGACCGCCACGGCGAGCGCGTCCGGGATGGAGTGGTTGACCGCGACGAACTCGCAGTCGAAGACGCCGAGCTTCTCGCGCT
The DNA here is from genome assembly GCF_042802395.1 of Promicromonospora sp. NPDC057488. Lineage (NCBI taxonomy): Bacteria > Bacillati > Actinomycetota > Actinomycetes > Micrococcales > Promicromonosporaceae > Promicromonospora > Promicromonospora sp. NPDC057488. The sequence continues at coordinate 14,365 of NZ_JBHVEG010000135.1, read as the reverse complement.
GCCCCTCCTTCACCTCGAGGGTGTAGGGCTTGATGCGGTGCTCCTTGAGCTTCGCCTCGATGAAGGCGAGCGTCAGGCGCGATCCCACCAGCGGGATGTCCTTGCGCAGGCGCAGCAGGTATGGGACGGCACCGATGTGGTCCTCGTGCCCGTGCGTCAGCACGATCGCCTCGATGTCGTCGAGACGGTCCTTGATGTAGTCGAAGTCCGGCAGGATCAGGTCCACGCCGGGCTGGTTGTCCTCGGGGAACAACACGCCGCAGTCGATGATCAGCAGCCGTCCGGCATGCTCCAGGACCGCCATGTTGCGTCCCACCTCGCCCAGGCCGCCGAGGGCGACCACACGCAGTCCGCCGTCAGGCAGTGCGGGGGGCAGGGACAGTTCGGGGTGAGGATGACTCACGTGGCCTCCAGGCCTCGTTCCAACAGAAAGTATTAGTGCCCGGCGGAGCTCGCCTGAGCGAGCTCGTTCACCTCGGGCTGGTGTGCGTCGCCGTCGCGCAGCAGGCCGGCCTCGGCCAGCACCGCGCGCAGGGCGGCGACCTCGTCGTCCGACGCGGCGACGTTGGGCAGACGCAGGAAGCGGTTGTCCGTGACGCCCAGCAGCTCGACCGCCGCCTTGGCCATCACGGCCTGGGCGCCTGCGCCGTTCAGCGCGTCGATGACGCCGGTCGTCGTGCGGAAGACCTCGATCGCTCCGGCGATGTCACCGGCGTCGAACCGGCGGACCGTCTCCGCGAAGTGGGCGCCGACCACGTGGGCCGACACGGACACGATACCCGCACCGCCGACGCTCAGGAACGGCAGGAGCAGCCCGTCGTCGCCCGAGTACCAGGCCAGGCCGGTCTCGCCGATGAGCTTGCTGGCCGCGTAGACGTCACCGGTGGCGTCCTTGTTCGCGACGATCCGGGGGTGCTGGGCCAGCCGCCGGTAGGTGTCGGGGGCGATGCGCACCACGGTGCGACCGGGCACGTCGTACAGCATCACGGGCAGGTCGGTCGCGTCGGCGACGGCCACGAAGTGCTGGTAGAGCCCCTCCTGGCTGGGCCGGGAGTAGTACGGGGAGACGACGAGCAGGCCGTCCGCGCCGGACTCCGCGGCCTGCTCGGCCATGCGGATCGCGTGCACGGTGTCGTTCGATCCGGCGCCCGCGACGACCGCGGCGCGGTGGCCCACGGCCTCGACGACGGCGGCGACGAGCTCTTCCTTCTCCGGGGTGTGCGTCACCGGCGACTCGCCGGTCGTGCCGGACAGGACGATGCCGTCGTTGCCGTCGTCCACGAGCTTCTTCGCCAGCTTCACCGCTGCCTTCAGGTCCACGGCGCCGTCGGGCGTCATCGGGGTGACCATGGCAGTCAGGACCGCGCCGAACGGGCGCGCGGGATCAGTGGGAAGAACCATGGGCCTACCGTACCGTTTTCCGCCCCGTCCCCGGGCTTGGGCCCGCCGACCCGCCGGGTGGCACATCGGCCTCCACGAGCGCCTCCAGCGCCGCGAGAGCGCGGGCGAGATCGTCGTTGACCAGGCGGAGCACGCCGGGGGTCCGCGCCACCTCCCGCAACCCCTCCGCGTAGGCGTCCGTGAGTGCCGGCCCGAGGTCACCCCGGTGGGTCGCGGCGTCTCGCCGGAGGCGCTCCGCGACCACCCCGCGCGGCGCCTCCACCAGCACGTGCGTCCAGCGGGCGGACGCCGCCGCGGCGGCGTCCGCGAACCGGCGCACCTGGTCCGGCCGCGCCACGAGCTGCGGGACGACGACGTCGTGCCCGGCGCGCAGGTGCTCCACAGCCATGACGAGCCCGAGCGACCGAGCAGGGCCCGCCGTCTCCCCCGGCGGGCCGCTGATCAGCGCGCGGACCACGTCGATGTCGAGGTTCAGCGCGCCCGGCCGCCGGGCCGCCCACGCCGCCGCGAGCGCCGACTTGCCCACCCCGGGCAGGCCGTTGAGCAGGACGAGCCGCGGCGCCGACATCAGGCTCACCGCTGGACCAGCACGCCGTCCTCGTCCGCGTACACCATGGCGCCCGGGCGGAACAGCACGCCGCCGATCTCGACGGGCTCGTCCAGCACGCCCGCGCCGGTCTTCGCCGACTTGCGCGGGTTGGTGCCCAGCGCCTTCACGCCGAGCCGCAGCCCGCCGATCGCGACCGAGTCGCGGATCGCGCCGTGGACGATCGCCCCGGCCCAGCCGTTCTCGACGGCCGCCGCGGCGATGAGGTCGCCCATCAGGGCGCTGCGGAGCGAGCCGCCGCCGTCGACCACCAGGACCGCGCCCTCGCCGGGCGTCTGCGTCACCGCCTTGACCAGCGCGTTGTCCTCGTGGCACCGCACGGTGCGCACCGGTCCGGAGAAGGTCCGCACCCCGCCGAAGTCGCGCAGCTGCAGGGCCAGCGAGGCCAGCGCCTCGCCGTGCTCGTCGTACAGGTCGGCCGTCGCGGTCATGGTGATCCCCCGTCTCGTTGGCGTGCGCCAGACGATACTTGGTCCCAGGGGCCGGGTTGCCGACGCGCTTGCGCCGGAGTGGATACTCGGAATATGACGGCGACGACGCTCTCCCCCGCCCTCGTGGCGCACCTGCCCACCGGCCTCCTCATCGACGGGCACTGGGGCCCCGCGTCGGGCCGCGCCACGTTCGAGGTCACCGACCCCGCCACCGCCCAGCCCATCTTCGACGTCTCGGACGCCACTGCCGCCGACGCTGTCCGCGCCCTCGACGCCGCCCACGCGGCCGCCCCCGCCTGGCGCGCCGTGCCGCCGCGCGAGCGCTCCGAGCTGCTGCGCGCAGTCTTCGACCGCATCGTCGCCCGCGCCGACGACGTCGCCGCGCTCATCACCGCCGAGGCCGGCAAGCCCCTGGCCGAGGCCCGCGCCGAGGTGGTCTACGGCGCCGAGTTCCTGCGCTGGTTCGCCGAGCAGGCGGTGCGCGCCGACGGCCTGGTGCGCACGGCGCCGTCGGGCGGCAACAAGCAGTACGTGAGCCGCCGGCCCGTGGGGCCGGCGCTGCTGATCACGCCCTGGAACTTCCCGATCGCGATGGCGACCCGCAAGATCGCTCCCGCGCTCGCGGCCGGCTGCACCGTGGTGGTCAAGCCGTCCGAGCTCACCCCGATGACCACCCTGCTGGTCGCCGAGATCATCCGCTCGGAGGCCGAGTCGCGCGGCCTGCCGACGGGCATCGTCAACGTGGTCCCGACGACCCGGGCCGGCGATGTCACCGAGCCGCTGTTCGGCGACCCCCGCCTGCGCAAGGTCTCGTTCACCGGCTCCACCCGGGTGGGGCAGGTGCTGCTCGCGCAGGCCTCGAAGAACGTGCTGCGCAGCTCCATGGAGCTGGGCGGCAACGCGCCCTTCGTCGTGTTCGAGGACGCCGACGTCGACGCCGCCGTGCAGGGCGCGCTGATCGCCAAGCTGCGCAACGCCGGCCAGTCCTGCGTCGCGGCCAACCGCTTCCTGGTGCACGACGCCGTCGCGCGCACCTTCGCGGACAAGTTCGCCACCGCGGTGGGCGAGCTCGTGACCGCCCCGGGCACGCAGCCCGGTGCCCAGGTGGGCCCGCTCATCAACGAGGCCGCCGTCGAGAAGGTATCCGGCCTCGTGGACGACGCCGCCGCGCACGGCGCCCAGGTGCTCACCGGCGGCTCCCGGAAGGAGCGCCCCGGGCACTTCTTCGAGCCGACGGTGCTCACCGGGGTCAGCGGTGACGCGCGGATCGTCACCGAGGAGATCTTCGGCCCGGTCGCGCCGATCGTGGCCTTCGGGTCCGACGACGAGGCCTACGAGCTGGCCAACGGCACCCCGTTCGGCCTGGCCGCCTACGCGTACACGACCTCGCTCGCCCGGGCCCAGCGCGCGATGGACGAGATCGAGGCCGGGATGATCGGCATCAACCGCGGCCTGGTGTCCGACGCGAGCGCGCCGTTCGGCGGCGTGAAGTCCTCCGGCCTGGGCCGCGAGGGCGCGGAGGCGGGCATGGAGGAGTACCAGGAGACGGTGTACGTGGCGCTGTAGCGCGTCCGGCTCGCGGTCGCCGGACCGGCCCGGTGCGGCGACCACGTAGCCTCACGGCGTGAAGGTCCTCCCCACCGACCCGGCGGCCCGGGCCGCCGTCCGCCAGGGCGTGAGCGTCTCCGTGGCCACCGGCCTGTACGGCATCTCGTTCGGCGCCCTGTCCGTGGCGGCCGGCGTCGGCCTCGGCCCGACCATGGCGCTGAGCCTGCTCATGTTCTCCGGCGGCTCGCAGTTCGCGCTGATCGGCGTGATCGGCGCCGCGGGCACGCCCGTGGCCGCGATCGCCACCGCCACCCTGCTCGGCCTGCGCAACACCCTGTACGGCGCCGTGGTCTCGCCGCTGCTCCAGGTGCGCGGCTGGCGCCGGCTCGCGGCCGCGCAGGTCACGATCGACGAGTCGACGGCGGTCGCCGTGGCGCAGCCCGACCCGGCGGTGTCCCGGATCGGGTTCTGGGTCACCGGGCTCGGCGTCTACGTGCTCTGGAACGCGTTCGTGCTGCTCGGCGCGCTGGCCGGTGACGCGCTGGGCGACCCGCGCGCCTGGGGGCTCGACGCCGCCGCGGCGGCCGCGTTCCTCGCCCTGGTCTGGCCCCGGCTGGCGCCGCGCCGCGCCCAGCTCGTGGCGGGCCTCGCCGTCACGGCCACGGCCGTGCTCATCCCGTTCGTCCCGCCCGGCATCCCGGTGCTCGCGGCGGCCGCCGTGGCGATCGTCGTGGGGCTGGTGGCGCCGACGTCGGTGCCGGCCGAGGCGCCGTCCGACCCGGCCGGGGACACGCCGGCAGAACCCGAGAACGAGACCGACCGGGAGCCCGTCCGATGACCACCGCCGCCCTCTGGACCACCGTGCTGGTGGCCTCCCTGGCCTGCTTCGCGCTCAAGCTCGGCGGGCACCTGGTCCCGCGCTCGTGGCTGGCCTCCGAGCGCGTCTCGCGCGTCACGACGCTCGTCACGGTGGCGCTGCTCGTGTCGCTCGTCGTGGTCCAGGGGTTCGCGGACGGCCGCACCCTCGTGGTCGACGCCCGGGTCCCCGCCCTGGCCGTCGCGGCCCTCGCCCTGGCCCTGCGCGCCCCGTTCATCCTGGTGGTGGTCCTGGCAGCCGCCACGGCGGCGGGTCTCCGCGCCCTCGGCTGGGGCTGACCCGACGCCCTCCGGCGGGGTGCCGCTAGGGTTGAGCGTGGCCCTTTTTCGCGAGACCGCCGATGTGTCCGTCCGCCCCGCCGTCGCCGGTGACGAGGCGGCGGTGACCGACGTCCAGGTCGCCGCGTGGCGCGCCACGGGCGTGCTGGGCGAGGGGGTGCTCGAGCAGCTCGACGTCCCCGCGATGCGCGAGCGCTGGGCCTCCGCGATCACCTCGCCGCCCGGACCGGGGTTCGCCGTGCTGGTGGCGCTCGCCGGCCCCAAGGTGGTCGGGTTCGCCGCCGTCTCCCCCGGCCAGGTGCTCTCGCTCGAGGTGCTGCCCGAGTCGCAGCGCGGCGGGCACGGCTCGCGGCTGCTGGCGGCCGCCGTCGACCGGCTCCGCTCCGACGGCTCCGACACCGTGACCACCTGGGCGCTGGTCGACGACACGGCCCGCGCGCAGTTCCTCGCGGCCAGCGGACTCGGCGAGGACGGCCGCAGCCGCACCCTGGCCACCGGGGTGCGCGAGGTCGTCGAGCACCGCTGGTCCGCCCAGATCTGACGCCGTCCCGGCGCGCGGCCGGAGCGGTCGTGTTCGGCAGGCGAACTCAAGGTTTCACGCCCGCGTGACAGTCCCGTGACACGACCTTGCGACCATCGACTCCATGGGGATCCGCACGGAGTACTTCGCAGCACCCACCGACGAGGTGGCGGCGACGGCGCTCCACACGCCTGGAGGGCCGTCCGAGCCCGACCTGCGCACCGACCAGCCCCGGTTCGACGCCGTCGCGGTGCCGTCCGTGGACCCGTTCGTGATGCTCGGCGGGCTGGCCGGCGTGCTGTCCGGCCGGCCGTACGCCGAGGTGACGGCACACCCGCGGCACGGCGCGCTGGTCGGCAGCGGCGGTGAGGAGGGGCCGTGGGTGGTGACCGTCTCGCAGATCCTCGTCGACGACCTGGCCTCCGCCGGCCCCACCCGCCTGGCCGCGGCAGCCCGCGAGTGGTCCGGCGACGCGACGCCCGCCGTCGCCCCGCAGGTGCTCGTCTCGGCGCTGCTGTCCCTGGGGGCGCTCGCCGCGCGCGCCGCGGACGAGCGCAAGGGCGTGTACTGCTGGACGAGCCTCACCGACTGAGCCGGAGGTGCAGCGCAGGGTGGGGGCCGAGGAACGAGGCACCCGCCCGGAGCGGAACCGCAGGCTCGGTCGGTAACAAGCAGAGACTGGGAGCACACCGCCTTGAGCGCCACCGTCGTCCACCGGTTCGGGCCAGAGTCCCCCAGCGGCGGGCTGACCGCGCTGCTGACGGCCTACCACCTGCGGACCGAGGCCGAGAAGGGCGTCCCGGTCGACGACGTCGCCGCGCTGCCCGCGCGCTATCTGGCGGAGATCACCGACCCGCGGTCGGCGTTCGCGGGCGACACGGTGCTGGTCGCCCGGCACGGGGACGCCGCGGTGGGCTGCCTGGTCGTCACGGCGCCCGTCGCGGGCCGCGCGGAGCTCAAGCGGCTCTGGACGGACCCGGAGCTGCGTGGTCAGGGCGTGGCCTCCCGCCTGATCGACGCGGCGCTGACCGGGCTGGCCGACGCCGGCGTGCGCACGCTCGCGCTGTCCGTCTGGAAGTGGCGGTCCGGCGCGATCGGCCTGTACGAGAGGCTGGGCTTCGCCGTCGTCGACCCGTGGGACGAGCGGGCGGATCTCGTCTGCATGGAGCGGGTCCTGTAGTCCGCGCGCCCGAGGGACGAGGCACGTGCGCGACGGGGTTCGCGGAGGTGCTTCACTTGCCCCCGTGAACCGCGCCCGTAACCCGCTCTGGCGGACTCTCGTCGAGCTCCGCGGCAACCCCCGCGCCTGTGTGTGGACCGAGCCGCTGTGGGGCCTGTCCATGGCCCTCGTGCTGCCGTACGCCTCGGTGTTCATGCTGGCCCTGGGCCTGCACGACGCGCAGATCGGGTTCCTCGCGACCATCGGCATGATCTCCCAGGTCGGCTTCGGGCTGGCCGGCGGGATCATCACCGACCGCCTCGGCAGGCGGGCCACGACGGCGTGGTTCGACGTGATCGCCTGGGTGATCCCGTGCGTGCTGTGGGCGTTCGCGCAGGACTTCTGGTTCTTCCTCGCGGCGTCGCTGGTCAACGGCGCGCTGCAGGTCACGCAGAACTCGTGGGACTGCCTCATGGTCGAGGACGCCGAGCGGGGCAAGATCACCCGGATCTACTCCCTGGTGAAGGTCGCGGCCGACTGCTCGGCGCTGTTCGCGCCGCTGGCCGCCGTCCTGGTCGCCCAGCTCGGGCTGGAGCCCGCGGTCCGCATCCTGTACATCAACGCCGCGGTCGTGATGACGGTCAAGATCGTCTGGCTCTACCTGTGGTCCAACGAGACCCGGCAGGGCCGCGTCCGGATGGCGGCCACGCGCGGGCAGAGCGTGTGGAGCCTGCTGGCCGGGTACCGCGGCGTGCTCGGCCTGCTGCTGCGCTCGCGCGGATCGCTCCTCGCGCTGGCCGTGGCCGCGCTGACCGCGGCGGTCACGCTCGTCAACGGCACGTTCTGGCAGGTGGTGGCCAGCCAGCACCTGGGCGTGCCGGACGCGCTGCTGCCGTTCTTCCCGATGGTCCGCTCGGTGCTTTCGGTGGTCTTCTTCTTCACGCTGATCCCGCTGCTGACCACCGCCGTCGACCTGCGGCGCGCGACCCTGCTCGGGTTCGGTGTGCACCTCGCCGGGCAGCTCGTGCTGGTGGCGATCCCGGCGGCGAGCGGCGGGGCGACGGCGTCGACGTACGCGTTCCTCGGGCTGTGCCTGCTGCTGGACAGCTTCGGCGCGGGCATGCTGTTCATGCTGTCGGAGTCGCTCGTGGCGCTGCACGTGGACGAGGGCGAGCGCTCGCGCGTCATGGCGATCCAGCGCACGTGCATCATGCTGGCCGCGGCGCCGTTCGGCTGGATCTCCGGCTGGCTGTCCGGGATCGACCGCACCTACCCGTTCGTCCTGACGTCGGGGCTGCTCGTCGTCGGGCTCGTGCTGGTGTCGCTGCGCTGGGTGCCGACCCACCCGGGCGAGGAGCCCGCGCTGACGGCAGACCCGGCCTGACGGTCCGGTCCGGCCTGCCGGTCGGGTCCGGCCCGCCGGCCCCGTCCGGGCTGCCGGCCCCGCGGGACGACGAGGTCAGGCGCGGAACAGCCGGGCCGCGTGCCGCAGTGCCTCGCGCGCCCGACGGCGGTCGCCCGCGGCGTCGTACGCGAAGGCCAGGCGGTACCGGGCACGCCAGTCCTCGGGCGACGCCTCGACGGCCACCCGGTACGGCTCGAAGGCCTCGTCGGCGGCGGCCCGGTCGATGCGCCCGCCGGGCGAGCGCGGCAGGTCGTCCACGGGCAGGTTGCCCTCGGCGAACAGCGTGTCCGCCATCTTCTGCACGGTCGCCGCCAGCCAGTACTCCTTGGCGATCAGCCCGATGACCAGCAGCGGGATGACCAGCACGCCCAGGCCGATGGCGATCAGCACCGGCTCGCCGGTGCGCATCATCGAGACGCCACGGCCCGCGATCTGCCACACGTACAGCGCCAGCAGCGCCGTGACGGCGATGGCCCCGGGCAGCCCCCGCGGCAGCTTGCGGCCCGACGTCGGCCGCTCGCCCGGGCTCGCGGACCCCGGCTCGCTCACGACAGGTCCAGCACGTTCTCGAGGCCGACGGTCAGCCCGGGGCGGGAGACCACGGAGCGCACGGCGAGCAGCACGCCCGGCATGAAGGAGGCCCGGTCGAACGAGTCCTGCCGGATGATCAGCTGCTCCCCCTCGTTGCCGAAGAGGATCTCCTCGTGCGCCACGAGACCGCGCAGCCGCACGGCATGCACACGCACCCCGTCGACGTCGGCGCCGCGGGCCTCCCAGCCCGTCTCGGTCGCGTCGGGCGACGGCCCGCGGCCGGCCTCGGCGCGGGCGCGGGCGATCGCGGCGGCGGTGTGCCGGGCGGTCCCTGAGGGCGCGTCCACCTTGTTCGGGTGGTGCAGCTCGACGACCTCGGCGGACTCGAAGTACCGCGCGGCCTTGGCCGCGAACGTCATCGCGAGCACCGCCGAGAGGCCGAAGTTCGGCGCGATCAGCACACCGAGGGAGCCCAGCCCGCCCTGGCCGCGCGGCGAGATCTCGGCCAGGTGCGCCGAGACCCGGGCGCGCGAGGCGTCGTCCCACCCGGTGGTGCCGACCACGGCGTGCGCGCCGGCGTCGAGCACCGCGTGCACGTTGGCCTCGGTCACGGCCGGGACGGTGAAGTCCACGGCGACGTCGGCCCCGGCGAGGGTCTCGGCCGAGACCGTGTCGCCACGCCCGAGACGGGCCACGAGCTGGAGTCCGTCGGCCGCCTCCACCGCGGCGCAGGCCTGTGTGCCCATGCGGCCGGTCGCACCGAGCACGGCCACCTTGATGTCACTCACGTTCCCACCCTAGTCAGTCGTCGAACGGGCCCACGCGGACCACCGAGCGCGGGCGCGCGGCCAGGTCCTGGGCCAGGTCCCGCACGTCAGCGACGGTGACCGCCTGGATGCGCTCCAGCGACTCGGCCAGCGACAGCAGGTCGCCGTACACGAGCTCGGCCTTGCCCAGGCGGCTCATCCGCGAGCCGGAGTCCTCCAGCCCGAGCACGGTGCCGCCGCTGAGCTGCCCCACGGACCGCTTCAGCTCGGCCTCCGTGATGCCGTCGTTCGCGAGCTTCTCCAGCTCCTCGACCAGCAGCTCGGTGACCTGGTCGGCCTTGGCGGCGGCGCAGCCCGCGTACAGGCCGAACGTGCCGAGCCCGCCGTGGGCGGACGCGAACGAGTACGTCGAGTACGCCAGGCCCCGCTTCTCGCGGATCTCCTGGAACAGGCGCGACGACATGCCGCCGCCGAGCACCGCGTTCAGCACGGACAGCGCGAAGCGGCGGTCGTCCGTGGCCGAGATGCCCGTGGAGCCGATGATGATGTTGGCCTGCTCCACGGAGCGCTTGATCGTCAGCTCGGCGCCCGCCTCCGGCACGCCGGCCCGGTCCTCCGTGGTGGGCCTGCGGTCCCGCGGCGCCGTGGCCGGGTCGAGGTCCCAGCCGCCGTCGGTCAGCGCCTGGGTGACCTGGTGCACGAGCTTGTCGTGGTCGATGCCGCCGGCCGCCGTGATCACGAGGGTCTCGGGCCGGTAGTTCCAGCGGTAGTGGTCCCAGACGGCGTCGCGCGGCACGGCGTTGATGGTCTCCGGCGTGCCCCCGATGGGGCGGCCCAGCGCGTGGTCGCCCAGCACGACGGCGGAGAACTGCTCGTGCACGACGTCGGTCGGGTCGTCGTCGTTCATCGCGAGCTCTTCGAGGATGACGCCGCGCTCGGTCTCGAGCTCGTCGGTGTCCAGGCGCGCGGAGGTGACCATGTCGGCGATGACGTCCACGGCCATCGGCAGGTCGGAGTCGAGCACCCGCGCGTAGTAGCAGGTGTGCTCCTTGCCGGTGGCCGCGTTGGCCTCACCGCCGACGGCGTCGAACGCCTCGGCGATGTCCATCGCGGACCGCCGGGCGGTCCCCTTGAAGAGCAGGTGCTCCAGGAAGTGCGTCGAGCCGAAGTGCCCGTCGGTCTCGTCCCGCGAACCGACGCCGATCCATGCGCCCATCGTGGCCGAGCGCTGGCCCGGCATGTTCTCGGTGAGCACACGGACACCGCCGGGCAGGACGGAGCGACGGATCGTCGCCCCGTCCTGCCCGGCGGTCAGCTCGGCACCGGGCTCGCCCGTGGGAACGAGCGGCAGGTGCCACGTCATGTCAGGCGTCCGCGGACGCGGTGGCCTCGGCGGCCGGCTCGGCGGCGTCGGACGCGGCCGACTCCTCCTCGTCGGTGACGGCGACCAGCGAGAGCTTGCCGCGCGGGTCGATCTCGCCGATCTCGACCTGGACCTTCTGGCCGATGGACAGCACGTCGTCGACGTTCTCGACGCGCTTGCCGCCCACGAGCTTGCGGATCTGGCTGATGTGCAGCAGACCGTCCTTGCCCGGGGACAGCGAGATGAACGCGCCGAACGACGTCGTCTTGACGACGGTGCCGACGAACCGCTCGCCCACCTCGGGGACGTGCGGGTTGGCGATCGCGTTGATCGCCGCGCGGGCGGCCTCGGCCGAGGGGCCGTCGGTGGCACCGATGTACACGGTGCCGTCGTCCTCGATGGAGATGTCCGCGCCCGTCTCCTCCTGGATCTGGTTGATCATCTTGCCCTTCGGCCCGATGACCTCGCCGATCTTGTCGACCGGCACCTTCACGGTGATGACGCGCGGGGCGTTCGGGGACATCTCGTCGGGCGTGTCGATCGCCTCGTCGAGCACCTCGAGGATGGTCAGGCGGGCGTCGCGGGCCTGGCCCAGCGCCGCACCGAGCACCGAGGCGGGGATGCCGTCGAGCTTGGTGTCGAGCTGGATGGCCGTGACGAACTCCTTGGTACCGGCGACCTTGAAGTCCATGTCGCCGAACGCGTCCTCGGCGCCCAGGATGTCCGTCATCGCGGCGTAGCGGGTCTCGCCGTCCACGGTGTCGGACACGAGGCCCATGGCGATGCCGGCGACCGGCGCGCGCAGCGGCACACCGGCGTTCAGCAGCGACAGCGTGCTCGCGCACACGGAGCCCATGGAGGTCGAGCCGTTGGAGCCGAGAGCCTCGGACACCTGGCGGATCGCGTAGGGGAACTCCTCGCGGCTCGGCAGGACCGGCACCAGGGCACGCTCGGCGAGCGCGCCGTGGCCGATCTCGCGGCGCTTCGGGCTGCCCACGCGGCCCGTCTCACCGGTCGAGTACGGCGGGAAGTTGTAGTTGTGCATGTAGCGCTTGCGCGTCTCCGGACCGAGCGAGTCGATCTGCTGCTCCATGCGGAGCATGTTCAGCGTGGTGACACCCAGGATCTGGGTCTCGCCGCGCTCGAAGATCGCCGAGCCGTGCACGCGGGGCAGCACCTCGACCTCGGCCGAGAGGGTGCGGATGTCCGCGAGGCCACGGCCGTCGATGCGAACGCCCTCGGTGAGCACGCGCTGGCGCACGAGGTGCTTCTGCAGCGAGCGGAACGCTGCGGACAGCTCCTTCTCGCGACCCTCGAACTGGGCGTCGAGCTGCTCGTGCAGCCCGGCCTTGATGTCGTCCAGCGTGTTCTCGCGCTGCTGCTTGTCGGCGATGGTCAGCGCGTCGCGGGTCGAGCCCGAGACGGCGGCCTCGACGGCGGCGTAGGCGTCGTCCTGGTAGTCCGGGAAGAGCTTGAACTCCTGCGTCTCCTTGGCGGACTGCGCGGCGAGCGCGGCCTGCGCGTCGCACAGGGCCTTGATGAACGGCTTGGCCGCCTCGATGCCCTCGGCGACGACCGTCTCGTTCGGAGCGGCGACGCCCTCGTTCTTGATGAGGGTCCACGCGTTGTCGGTGGCCTCGGCCTCGATCATGGCGATCGCGACGTCGTCACCCACCACACGACCGGCGACGACCATGTCGAAGACGGCGCGCTCCTTGTCGGAGTACTTGGGGAACGCGACCCACTGGCCGTCGACCAGCGCGATGCGGACGGCGCCGACCGGGCCGTCGAACGGCAGGCCGGAGATCTGCGTCGACGCCGAGGCGGCGTTGATCGCCAGCGTGTCGTACGCGTCGTCGGGGTGCAGGGCCATGACCGTCAGGACGATCTGGACCTCGTTGCGCAGGCCCTTGACGAACAGGGGGCGCAGCGGGCGGTCCGTCAGGCGGCAGGTCAGGATCGCGTCGGTCGACGGACGACCCTCGCGACGGAAGAACGAGCCGGGGATGCGCCCTGCGGCGTACATCCGCTCCTCGACGTCCACCGTCAGCGGGAAGAAGTCGAACTGGTCCTTGGGGTGCTTGCCGGCCGCGGTGGTCGACAGCAGCATGGTCTCGCCGTCGAGGTACGCGGCGACTGCGCCGGCGGCCTGCTTGGCGAGACGTCCGGTCTCGAACCGGACGGTACGGGTGCCGAAGCGACCGTTGTCGATCACTGCCTCGGCGAACTGGATCTCGGGACCCTCCACGGGTGCCCTCCTTCTGTTGGTGTTCTCTTGGAACGCCCCCGTGCCTGACGGTCATCGATCGAGGCCCACCGAGCCGCCGCTCGCGTGGAGCAGGAGACTCAGGAAGCCACTACCGAGGACCGGACGAGGTCACGGGCGGCGCTGTTGCGTTGTCGTACTACAGCATCTCACCAGACCAGCCCGGCCCCCGCGACGGGGGCCGGGCTGGTGGGAAGCATGATCAGCGACGCAGGCCGAGCTTGTCGACCAGGGCGCGGTAGCGCTCGATGTCGATCCCCTTGAGGTAACCCTGGAGACGACGGCGCTGACCCACGAGGAGCAGCAGACCACGACGGCTGTGGTGGTCGTGCTTGTGCTCCTTCAGGTGCTCGGTGAGGTCCTTGATGCGCTGCGTGAGGAGCGCGATCTGCACCTCCGGCGAACCCGAGTCGCCCGGCTTGGTTCCGTACTCGGAAATGATCTGCTGCTTCGTGGCAGTGTCGAGCGGCATGGCTCTCCTTCGGTGTCGTTGCGCGGTGCTCCGGGACTGTTTTCACCGGGGCGCTCTGGATCCGCGGCCGTTCTGACGGCGGTACCACATTACCAGTGCTTGACGACCCTGCCCGCCCGCGGGCGCCGACCGACCTATGACCCTCGTCTCGGGTCGTCGCCGGAGTCAGGTAGCCGGCTTCTCCTGGGCGCCTGCGTCCTGGCCTGCTGCTTCGCGGATCGCCCTGATGCGGGCCTCGTACTCCGCCTCGGTGAGCCAGGGTTCGGTAGCGAGCCGCACGATCCGGCCCGACTCGCCGTCGACGTGGTCGATCGGAGGCGGCGGCACCATGAGGTTCGGCACGTACCGGGACGTCGTGTAGCCGGCGGCATGTTCCACCTCACTCTGTCCCTTGATGGAGAGGAGAACCAGGCGTCCGCCAACGATCAGGGCCCCTGCCGCGAGCCACGACGGGAACCCGATGATCCCGGCGACCCACCAGACCCACGGGCCGTACCTGACGTCGTCGAACTGCGCGAGAGCCATGATGCCGCAGCACACGCCGATGAACACCAGTAACCCGGGAACTCCGATGCGCTTCAGCCTCCGGAGAGTGCGGTACCGGTCATGGACGGAACGAGCGGGCATGAGCTCGCGGGTCATCTTCGGGTGCCACTCGGTCATGTCTCGCCGTCGTCTCCCTGGCTGCCTGGAAATGCGAGTGGTCGGTAGTTTGTCAGGTGGTCGGCACCCTGGGGTGC
>NZ_JBHVEG010000134.1:0-17461 GCF_042802395.1 Promicromonospora sp. NPDC057488 | reverse complement strand
GTCACCCGGGTGATCTGAGCGTCTGACACGTTCCGGCCTGTTTCGGGGGCGGTCCGGGCTCAGCGGCGCGCGAGGTCCGCCGCGCCCACGATGCCCGCCTCGTTGCCGTGCAGGGCGAGCTCGATCGCGGCCACGGGCCGGTGGCCCATGGCGGACAGCTGCGCCTCGAAGCCGCGGCGCACCGGGCCGAGCAGCAGGTCGCCGGCCGCGCCGACGCCGCCGCCGATCACGATGAGCTCCGGGTCCAGCAGCGCGGCGACGGACGCGGAGCCCTCGCCGATCCAGCGGCCGAGGGTCGCGAGCAGCTCGATCGACAGCTCGTCGCCCTCCTGGGCGGCCTCCGTCACCATCTTGCCGCGGATCTTCTCCGGGTCGCCGCCGGCGAGCTCCAGCAGGCGGCCGGCCTGGTCCACGCGCGCGACGGCGGCGTGCTGGGCGTCGCGCTCCAGGGCGCTGCCCGACGCGTACTGCTCCCAGCAGCCCTCGTGGCCGCACCCGCAGTAGTGCCCCTCGGGCACGACCCGCATGTGCCCGACCTCGGCGGCCATGCCCCACTTGCCGCGCACCAGGTCGCGCTCGGAGATGACGGCGCCGCCCAGGCCGGTGCCGACCGTGAGCATCAGCATGTCGGTGGCCTCGCGGCCCGCGCCGAACCGGAACTCGGCCCAGCCTGCGGCGTTGGCGTCGTTCTCCACGACGATCGGCAGGTCGGCGTCGACCAGCTCGGCCACCTTCGCGGCCAGCGGGTACTCCCGCCACGCGATGTTGGGCGCGAAGTTCACGGACGTGCGGTCCGGGCTGACGAAGCCCGCCGCGGCCAGGCCGATCGCGCCGACCTCGTGCTCCTTGACGAGCTCGTTGCACGCGTCCGCGATGGCCCTGTCGATGTGCGCGACGTCGTCGGCGTCGGTCTCCCGGCGCACCTGGGCGAGGATCTGGCCCTCCTCGTCGACGACTCCCACAGCGATCTTGGTGCCGCCGATGTCGACCCCGATGGCGTGCATTCGTCCTCACGTTCTCTCGTTGCGCGACGGCCGCGTGGACCGTCGAAAAGGGGGCTGCACCGAGAAGGTGCGCACACCCAGGGTAGCGACCGCGCGGAGTGCAACACGCGGAGTCCGTTTCCCGGTATCTTTGCAGGCACGGTCAGTACTGCCACTGGAGTCAGAATGGACGAGATCTTCAGCCCGATCCTCATCGAGCTGCCCCCCACCTCCAATCTCAACGATGTTCTCGCTGAGCGGGTCGCCGCCGGTGCCGGCAAGCCGATGATGGAGGTTCCTGCGGGGAAGGGCGAGCCCTGGCGGGTCGTCACCGCCGGCGAGTTCGACGCCCAGGTCGTCGCCGTGGCGAAGGGCCTGGTGGCCCGCGGCATCGAACCGGGAGACCGCGTGGGCATCATGTGCCGCACGCGGTACGAGTGGGCCGTGCTGGACTTCGCGGCCTGGGCCGCGGGCGCAGTGCCGGTCCCGGTCTACGAGACGTCCTCGGCCGAGCAGGTCGAGTGGATCCTGTCCGACGCCGAGGTCAAGCTGGTCTTCGCGGAGACCACGGCCAACGCCGACACCGTCGCCGAGGTGCGCGACGCCTGCCCGCTCGTGACCGACGTGCTCGTCATCGACGACGGTGCGCTCGACGCGGTCGCGGCCCAGGGCAAGGACGTGTCCGACGACGAGATCACCCGCCGCCGGGCCATCGCCGGCCTGGACGACCTGGCCACGATCATCTACACCTCGGGCACCACGGGTCGCCCGAAGGGCGCCGAGCTGACGCACCGCAACTTCGCGTCGCTCGCCGTGAACGCCGTCGAGGCCGTGCCGGAGGTGTTCGCCAAGGAGGGCGGACGCACCCTCCTGTTCATCCCGATGGCGCACGTGTTCGCGCGCTACATCCACGTGCTCGCCGTCGCGGGCGGCGTCGTCACCGGCCACTGGGGCAACACCACCACGCTCGTGGACGCCCTGGGCGAGTTCAAGCCGACCTTCATCCTCGCGGTGCCGCGGGTGTTCGAGAAGGTCTACAACACGGCTGAGCAGACGGCGGCGGCCGGCGGCAAGGCCAAGATCTTCCACTGGGCCACGGCGACGGGCATCGCGTGGTCGCGGGCGCTGGACACGCCGTCGGGCCCGGGGCTGGGCCTGCGGCTGCAGCACGCGGTGGCCAGCGCGCTGGTGTTCTCCAAGCTGCGCGCCAAGCTCGGCGGCCGCGCGGAGTTCGCGGTCTCCGGCGGTGGCCCGCTCGGTGAGCGCCTCGGCCACTTCTACCGCGGCCTGGGCCTGAAGGTGCTGGAGGGCTACGGCCTCACGGAGTCCACGGCCCCGACCAGCGTGAACCGGCCGACGGCGACCAAGATCGGCTCGGTCGGCCTGCAGCTCCCCGGCTGCGGCGTGAAGATCGCCGAGGACGGCGAGATCCTGCTCAAGGGCCACCACATCTTCCGGGCGTACCACAAGAACGAGGCCGCCACGGCGGAGTCGTTCACGGAGGACGGCTGGTTCCGCACGGGTGACCTGGGCGTGCTGGACGACGACGGGTTCCTGACGATCACCGGCCGCAAGAAGGAGATCATCGTCACGGCGGGCGGCAAGAACGTGGCGCCCTCCATGCTGGAGGACCGCATCCGCGCACACGCGCTGGTCAGCCAGTGCGTCGTCGTCGGCGACGGCAAGCCGTTCATCGGGGCGCTCTTCACGCTCGACGCCGAGGGACTGCCCGGCTGGCTCAAGATGCACGGCAAGCCGGCGATGTCCGTCGACGAGGCCCGCAAGGACCCGGACGTCCTGGCGGCCCTGGACGGCGCGGTGCAGCGGGCGAACAAGTCGGTCTCGAAGGCCGAGTCGATCCGCAAGTACACGGTGCTCGCGGGCGACCTGACGATCGAGAACGGCTACCTCACGCCGAAGCAGAGCGTGAAGCGGGCGGTGTTCCTCAAGGACTTCGACGCCGACGTCGAGCGCCTGTACGCGGACAAGAACAAGGAGAGCCTGCACCTGCTCAACTGACCCTGTTGGGTTCAGGCGGACGTGACTTCGGTCGGTTGTCTCGAGCTCGGTCCAACGACGGACCGTGCTCGAGACAACCGACCGATCTCATGAGGTGCGGGTCACCTTGTCGTGAACGAGATCCAGGTGTCCGGGAGCAGGTCCGGGCGGCCCGGGACCGGGCGGTGCTCCTCCGTCCACGCCTCGCCCGCGGCGTCGGTGGCCACCGTGCGCCAGAACCGCACCGCGGGCGCGTTCGCGTCCTGGAACGGGACCTCCCACGACCCGGGGAAGCTCTGCAGCACCTGCGCGGCGAGCTCCCGGCCGACGCCGATCCGGCGCACGCCGCGGACCACGAAGAACGAGCTCAGCACCCTGGTGGGCTCGTCGAGACCGCGCACCAGCGCGAACCCGACGGGGGAGACGGCGCCGCCCGCGGGCTCCAGGTGCGCGACGACGCCGCGCCACGTCGGTTCGGTGAACGCCGCGTCCAGGCGCTCGCGCCGGAACTGGCCGCTCGGGTCGGGCAGGGCGCCGGAGAGCTCGGACATGTCGTGCCGGAACAGGAGCCAGAGCCGTTCGAGCACGGGCCGGTCGGCCGGCGTCGTCGGGCGGACGGTGAGCCGGGCGGGTGGGGAGTCGTCAGAGTTCGACGTCGGAGAGTTCGTCATGGCTGAGTTCGTGATCGCTGAGTTCGTCATAACAAAAAGCCTCTCGGGCAACATGGCACCGAGAGGTTCGGGGTTATTTTCTCATGTCGTCCGGGCGCGTGTCGAGGCCCGGTCGCCCGCCGGCACCGGGCCTGCACCGGGCCGCGGACGCCGTCCGGCGGCGTGCTGACGGCGTGCTGACGCCGTGCTCAGTCACCGGACGCGCCGAGCGGTGTCCCCGGCGCTCAGTAGGATGACGACGAAGGGTGCTGCGCGGGCTGGACGCCGGCGGCGGCGCCCCCGAAATCCCCCTGATGAGAGGTGCTCCTCCGATGGCTGTTCGTCGTGTGGCCCTGCTGACCGCCGGCGGCTTCGCGCCCTGCCTGTCGTCGTCGGTCGGCGGTCTGATCGAGCGTTACACCGAGCTCGACCCCGACATCGAGATCATTGCCTACCTGCACGGCTACCACGGCCTGCTGACGGGCAACAAGATCGAGATCGACGACGAGGCTCGCAAGCAGGCTCCCGCTCTGCACAAGTTCGGCGGCTCGCCGATCGGCAACTCGCGCGTGAAGCTGACCAATGTCAAGGACGCGATCAAGCGCGGCCTCGTCAAGGAGGGTCAGGACCCGCTGCACGTCGCCGCGGAGCAGCTCAAGGCCGACGGCGTGGACGTGCTGCACACCATCGGTGGCGACGACACGAACACGACCGCCGCCGACCTGGCCGCGTACCTGCACGAGAACGGCTACGAGCTCACCGTGGTGGGCCTGCCGAAGACGATCGACAACGACGTGGTGCCGATCAAGCAGTCGCTCGGCGCGTGGACCGCCGCCGAGGAGGGCGCGAAGTTCGCCGCCAACGTCATCGGCGAGAACCGCGTGGGCCCGCGCATGCTGATCGTGCACGAGGTCATGGGCCGCCACTGCGGCTGGCTCACGGCGGCCACGGCGCAGTCCTACCGCGGCTGGCTCGACGACCAGGAGTGGGCGCCGGCCCTCGGCCTGTCCCGCGAGCGCTGGGACGTGCACGCCGTGTTCCTGCCCGAGCTCGAGATCGACCTCGAGGGTGAGGCCAAGCGCCTGCGCGGCGTCATGGACGAGATCGGCAACGTCAACATCTTCCTCTCGGAGGGTGCGGGCATGCACGAGATCGTGGCCCAGCTCGAGGCGGCCGGCGAGACCGTGGAGCGCGACCCGTTCGGGCACGTGAAGCTCGACACGATCAACCCGGGCCAGTGGTTCGCCAAGCAGTTCGCGGAGAAGCTGGGCGCCGAGAAGGTCATGGTGCAGAAGTCCGGCTACTACTCGCGTGCCGCGGCCGCCAACGCCGAGGACCTGCGCCTCATCAAGTCGATGACCGACTACGCGGTGGAGTGCGCCCTGCGCGGCGAGTCCGGCGTCATCGGCCACGACGAGGAGGACGGCGACCGCCTCAAGGCGATCGCGTTCCCGCGGATCGCCGGCGGCAAGGCGTTCGACGTCTCGCAGGAGTGGTTCGGCCAGATCCTCGCCGAGATCGGCCAGCCGCTCGTGCCGGCCGCTCCCGCGGAGCACTGAGCGACGTGCGGGCACCACTGGGACACCTGGCACCACTGGCACCGGCGGCGGGCCGATGAGCACCGTCGCCGACCCGGCCGAGCGCGCCGCCGGTCCGGCAGGGCTGGACCACTTCCGCACCCTGGAGGCGCGGCAGCAGCCCACCTGGCCGGACCCGGCGGCGCTGGCGGCCGCGACCGGCCGCCTGGCCCAGGCCGCGCCCATCGTGGTGCCCGCACAGGCCGACACCCTGACCGAGCGGCTCGCCGCCGCCGGCCGGGGCGAGGCGTTCCTGCTCCAGGGCGGGGACTGCGCGGAGACGTTCGCCGAGGCGAACGCCGACCGCATCCGCAACAAGATCCGCACCATCCTGCAGATGGCGGTTGTGCTCACCCACGGCGCGAGCACGCCCGTCGTCAAGATGGGCCGGATGGCGGGCCAGTACGCCAAGCCGCGCTCCAGCGACACGGAGACGCGCGACGGCGAGACGCTGCCCGCCTACCGCGGCGACATGATCAACGGCTTCCCGTTCACGCCCGCCGACCGCATCCCCGACCCGGAGCGGCTGGAGCAGGCCTACCGGATCTCGTCGGCGACGGCGAACGTCGTGCGGGCCTTCACGCAGGGCGGTTTCGCCGACCTGCGGCAGGTGCACGAGTGGAACCGCGGCTTCATGAGCAACCCGGCCTACGCGCGGTACGAGAAGACGGCTGACGAGATCGACCGCGCGATCCGGTTCATGCACGCGTGCGGCGCCGACTTCGACGCGCTGCGCTCCGTGGAGTTCTTCCTGAGCCACGAGGCCCTGGTGCTCGACTACGAGCGGGCGCTGACCCGCACGGACCAGCGCACGGGCAAGTCCTACGACACCAGCGCGCACTTCCTGTGGATCGGTGAGCGCACGCGCCAGCTCGACGGCGCCCACGTCGACTTCATGTCCCGGATCGCCAACCCGATCGGCGTGAAGCTCGGCCCGACGACGACGCCGCACGACGCGCTGGCCCTCACCGAGCGGCTCAACCCGGACAACGTGCCCGGGCGCCTCACGTTCATCACGCGCATGGGCGCGGGCAAGGTCCGCGACGTGCTGCCGTCGCTCGTCGAGGCCGTCACCTGGTCCGGCGCGAACGTCACCTGGGTGACCGACCCCATGCACGGCAACACGATCACGTCGGACAGCGGCTACAAGACCCGCCGGCTGACGGACGTGCTCGACGAGGTGGCCGGGTTCTTCGAGGTGCACAAGACGCTGGGCACCGTCCCGGGCGGCCTGCACATGGAGCTGACGGGCGACGACGTCACCGAGGTGCTCGGCGGCAGCGAGGAGATCTCCGACGCCGGCCTCGCGCTGCGCTACGAGACGCTCGTTGACCCGCGGCTGAACCACCAGCAGTCGCTGGAGCTGGCCTTCCAGGTCGCGGAGATGCTGAGGGCCTAGGCGAGTTCTTGGGCAGTTCTTGGTCGTCGCCGACCATCCTCGTCCGTGCCTAGCGATGGAGCCGCACGGACTCGATCGCGTGCGCCCTTCGGAGGCACCCGTGACGACGAGGAGGCCCCAAGATGCGCACGACGACGTCCGTCGACACCCTGCCGAGCGACACCCTGCCGAGCACCCTGCCGAGCACCCTGCCGGGCGACACCCTGCCGAGCGCGGCGCCGCCGCCGGCCGTGGAACCGATCGCCGTCACCGGCATGGGTTGCCGCCTCCCGGGCGCCGTGAGCTCGCCGGACGAGCTCTGGCACCTGCTCGTCAACGGACTCGACGGTATCCGGGACGTGCCCGAGGAGCGCTGGCAGGGTTACGCCGCCGCGCACCCGGGCCAGGTGCGCGCGACGACCAGGCGCGGCGGGTTCATCGAGAACGCGGCGGCGTTCGACGCGGCGTTCTTCGGCATCACCCCGCGCGAGGCCGAGCAGATGGACCCCCAGCAGCGCATCCTTCTGGAGACGGCCTGGGAGGCCCTGGAGAACGCCGGTATCCCGCCGCTCTCCCTGTCGGGGAGCGACACCGGCGTGTTCATCGGGGTCGGGTCGGACGACTACGGCCGCCAGATGCTCGAGGACCTGCCGCGGATCGAGGCGTGGAGCGGTATCGGTGCCTCGATGTGCGCCACCGCGAACCGCATCTCCTACCACCTGGACCTGCGGGGGCCCAGCGTCGCGGTCGACACCGCGTGCTCGTCGTCGCTGGTGGCGGTGCACCAGGCGTGCCAGGCCCTGCGGTCGGGCGAGGCGCGGGTCGCGCTCGCCGGTGGTGTGAACATCATGGCGGGACCTGGTCTCACGATGGTCCTCGACGCGGCTGGTGCGACCTCCCCGGACGGCACCTCGAAGTCGTTCGACGCGTCGGCGAACGGCTACGGCCGTGGCGAGGGCGCGGGCGTCGTCGTGCTCAAGCGGCTGAGCGAGGCCCTGCGGGACGGCGACCCCGTCCTGGCGGTGATCCGCGGCAGCGCGGTCCAGCAGGACGGCCGGACGGCCGGGATCATGGCGCCGAACGGGGAGGCGCAGGCTGCCGTCGCCCGGCAGGCGCTGCGCGTGGCCGGGGTCGATCCCCGGACCGTCGGCTACGTCGAGGCGCACGGCACCGGTACCCGGGCCGGGGACCCGATCGAGGCGAACGCCCTGAGCAGCGTCTACGGCGTCGGGCGGGCGGACGGCGCGCGGTGCCTGATCGGGTCGGTGAAGCCCAACATCGGGCACCTGGAGGCGGGAGCCGGCATCGCGGGCCTGATCAAGACCGTGCTGTGCCTGGTGAACGCCGAGATCCCGGCCACGATCCGCCACCAGGAGCCGACCCCGGCGGTGGACTGGGCGGCGTCCGGGCTGCACGTGGTCGCCGGCCGGACCGCCTGGCCGGCGGGCCCCGGTCCGCGCCGGGCGGGCATCTCCAGCTTCGGCTACGGCGGAACGGTGGCGCACGTGGTGCTCGAGCAGGCGCCCGAGCACGGCGTGCGCCAGGAGCCGGACCCGGCGTCGTCCGAGTCCGAGTCCGAGTCCGAGTCAAGGGCAGGGTCCGGGTCAGCGTCCGGGAGCCGCCGGCCGCGAGTCCTCCCGATCTCCGGGGCGAGTGCCGAGGCGGTCCGCGCCTACGCCGCCCGGCTCGCGGATCGGCTGGACGCGGCGGACGGGATCAGCGTCGCCGACGTGGCGCACACGCTGACGACCCGTCGCGACCACGCCGCCCTGCGCGCGGCAGTGGTGGCCGAGACGGCCGAGGAGGCGAGCGCCGGGTTGCGGCTCCTGGCGGAGGGCGAGGAGTCAGAGCTCGGGCCGACCACGGCCGCCGCCGCGCACGACGCGGTGTGGGTCTTCTCGGGCCATGGGTCCCAGTGGGCCGGCATGGGGCGGGACCTGCTGGCGGACGAGCCGGAGTTCGGCGCCGTCATCGACCGGATCACCCCGGTCTTCGTGGAGGAGGTGGGCTTCTCCCCGCGTGACGTCGTCGTCAGCGGCGACCTCGGCGGTCCGGAGCGCATCCAGCCGATGATCTTCGCCGTCCAGGTCGGGCTGGCCGCGGTCCTGCGCGCGCGAGGGCTCCGCCCGGCCGCGGTGATCGGCCACTCGGTCGGTGAGATCGCGGCCGTCGTGGTGGCCGGGGTGCTGGACCTCGAGAGCGGCGCACGGCTGGTCTGCCGCCGGTCCGCGTTGCTGCCCGAGGTCGCCGGCCGGGGCGCGATGGCCATGGTCTCGCTGCCCTTCGACGAGGCGGAGCGACGGCTGGCGGACAACCACGACGTGCACGCGGCGATCTCCTCCTCGCCGTCCTCGACGGTGATCGCCGGAGCCCCGGACGCGGTCGAGCGGGTGAGCGCGGAGTGGGGCGCCGCAGGGATCCGGGTCCGTGAGGTCGCGTCGGACGTGGCGTTCCACAGCCCGCAGATGGACCCGCTCTGCCCGCGGCTCGCCGCTGCGGTGGGTGACCTGGCGCCGCAAGAACCCGACGTGCCGGTCTACAGCACGGCGCTCACGGACCCGCGCTCGCACGCCCCGCGGGACGGCGGCTACTGGGCGGCCAACCTGAGAAACCCCGTGCGGCTCACCGCCGCGGTCCGAGCCGCGGTCGAGGACGGGCACCGCTCGTTCATCGAGCTGGCGCCGCACCCCGTGGTCGCCCACTCCGTCGAGGAGACCGTCGGTGAGGCGGCGGACACCGGGTTCTTCGTCACCGGCACCCTGCGGCGCAAGCGCCCGGAGGTCGCCGAGCTGCTCAAGGCCGTGGCGGCCGCACACGTGCGGGGCGTCGCGGTGGACTGGGCGGCCGCCGCCGAGGAGCATGCGGGCACGGTCCCGCTGCCGACCACCGTGTGGCAGCACCGGGACTACTGGCGGGCACCGACCGTGTCCGCCGTCGCGCAGCGGCACGACCCCGGTTCGCGCACGCTGCTCGGCACGCTCGTCGAGCTCGCGGACGGCTCGGGGACCCGCGTGTGGCAGACCCAGCTCGACTTCGAGACCCGCCCGTACCCGGGTGAGCACCCCATCGGCGGGACCGAGGTGCTGCCCGCGGCGGTGCTGCTCACCACGTTCATGGCGGCGTTCGACGGGTCCGGGCTCCGCGACGTGGAGCTGCGCTCGCCGGTGCCCGTGACCGGGACGCGCGAGGTCCAGGTCATCCGGGCACAGGACGCGGTGCGCCTCACGTCCCGTCGGCTCGACGGCGACCAGGAGGCCCCCACCCAGCACACCTTCGCGCGCCGTGGCCGGGCCGTCGGCGGCGGGGTGGTCGACAGCGGGGCGGTCGACGGCGGGGTCCCGGTCGAGCTGGCCGACACCGCGGCCCGCCGCGGGGTCGAGTCGGCGCCGGGGTCGGTGGCCCAGCGCCTCAGGGACGTCGGCGTGGCAGACATCGGCTTCCCGTGGGAGTTCAAGGAGATCCGGACGGCCGACGGCGAGATGTTCGCCCGGCTCGTCGCGAGCAACGACGCCGAGGGTGACACGGGCGGCGCGGGTGACGCGGAGCCGGACCACTGGGCCTCCCTGTTCGACGCGGTGCTCTCCGTCGCGCCGATGACGTTCGCGGGCACCCCGGCGCTTCGGATGCCCTCCCGGGTGGGTGAGCTCCGGTTGTACGGCCCGGCGCCGTTCGACGCGCAGCTGGTCGTACGACGCGCCTCCGGGACGTCCGACCCGACGACCGTGGACGTCCAGATCGCCGACTCCGACGGCGTCGTCGCGGCCGAGCTCGTGAACCTGCGGTTCACCGAGATCGACCCTCCGAGCGCCTCGAGCGGTGCGCTCGTGCACCGCCTCGTGTGGGAGAGCACGGCCCTCCCGCCGCGGACCGCCGCCCCGCGAACCGTGCTGGTCGGCGCGGACGGCCCCCTCGGCGCGACCGTCCGGTCCGCGATCGAGGGCGCGGGCGGGTCGGTGACGAGCGTCTCGACCCCGGACGACCTGGCCGGTCTCGGCGCGGCCCTCGACCGCAGCTCGATCCTCGTCCTCCCTCCGGCCGGTGCCCCGGACCGGACGACGGGCGAGGCCGCAGCGGCGGCGGCGTGGCGGGTGGCCCGGGCGGTCCAGGTCGTGGTGGCCGCCGCCCCGTCCGCCGCGCGGCTGTGGGCGGTCACGAGCCGCGGCGACGACCGTGCGGTCGCCGAGCAGGCTCCGGTGTGGGGCATGTCGGCGGTGCTCGGCACCGAGCACCCCGACGTCTGGAACGGTGTCGTGGACCTCGATCCCGAGCACGTCGAGGAGGCAGCCGCCGCACTCCCGGCGCTCCTCGGCGGCACCGTGACGGACGAGCCGGTCGTCCGGCTGGACGGCGAGGCGGCGTGGTACCGGAGGCTTCGCCCGTCAGCGGCGGCGTCGGCCCGCCCGGCCCTTACCTGCTCGCCGGACGGTACCTACCTGATCACGGGCGGCCTCGGCGTGCTGGGCCTGGAGATCGCCTCGTGGCTCGCCGGGCGCGGAGCCACGCGGATCGTGCTCGCCGGGCGTTCCCCGCTGCCGTCGCGCTCGACGTGGGACGGCCTCACCGATCCGGCCGACCGGCGTCGCGTCGACGCGATCCGCGCCCTGGAGGCGCGCGGCGTCACGGTCCGGACGATCGGCCTCGACGTCACGGACCGCGATCAGGTCGCGGCCGCGCTGGACCCGGAGGCCCTGGGGCTGCCGCCCGTCCGCGGCGTCGTGCACGCCGCGGGCGTGCTGGACAGCCGCACGCTCGCCGACCTCGACGAGCAGTCGCTGCGCACGGTGCTCCGGCCGAAGGTGGAGGGCGCGCTCGTGCTCGACGAGGTGTTCCCGCCCGGGCAGCTGGACTTCTGCGTCTACTTCTCCTCGGTCGGTCAGCTCCTCGGGCTGACCGGGCAGACCAGCTATGCGGCGGCGAACGCGTTCCTCGACGGCCTGGCCCGGCAGCGCCACGCGCGAGGTGGCACCGAGACGCTCAGCCTGGGCTGGACGTCGTGGCGCGCGATGGGCATGGCGGCGAGCACCGCCGTCGAGGAGGAGCTCGCCGGCCTGGGCGCGGGCGACATCACCAAGGACGAGGCGTTCCGGTCCTGGGACACGGCGGTCCGCGGCGGTGAGCCGCACGCGGCGGTGGTCCGGGTGCTCGAGGTGACCCCGGACGGCCCGGCGGTCCTGCGCGGGCTGGTGGCCGAGCAGGAGGAGCCCGCCGCCGAGGGCGGCGGCACGCTCCGCGAACTGGCCGGTGACGAGCTGGTGGCTGCCGTCACCACCCTGGTGATCGGCGAGACCGCCCAGGAGACCGGACAGGACCCGGACGTGCTGGACGCCCGCAGCTCGTTCACCGACCTGGGTCTCGACTCGGTCATGACGATGGCGATCCGGCGTCGCCTCCAGAAGAAGCTCGGCGTCCGGCTCCCGGCCGCGGTCATGTGGGACCACCCCGACGTCGGCTCCTTCTCCGGGCACCTCGCCGGGCGTCTCGAGGAGACCGCGCTGGTCGCGGGTGTCTGAGCCGCACCAGCCGGCCCGCACCACCGAACCCGTACCACCGAGCCCGTACCAACGAGCGAGAGGACTGCACGTGGCTGAGCACACAGCGTCGATCGTCGCCGACGACCTGGCGGGGACCGCCCTCCGGACGGGGGTCACGCCATGGCCCGAGGAGCTCGCGCGGACCTACCGTGCGGCGGGGTACTGGCGGGACCGCCCGCTCGGCGACCTGGTCTGGGAGTGGGCGGAGGCCCGGCCGCACCGGATCGCCGTCGCCGACGGTGGCACCCGGATCACCTACCGTGAGCTCGCCGCCCGGGCCGACCAGGTGGCAGTCCTGCTCCGGGACCGCGGCCTGGGGCCGGGGACGGCCATGCTGGTCGCGCTGCCCAACGGCTGGGAGCTCGTGGTGCTCCTCCTCGCCTGCCTGCGGGCCGGGGTCGCGCCGGTGATGATGCTGCCGGCGCACCGGGACCACGAGCTCGCCGCCATCGGCCTGCGGACCGGCGCGGAGGCGATCGCGGTCCCGGGCACGTTCCGGGGCCACGACCACCAGGCCATGGCAGACCGGGTCCGCGCCGAGGTGCCCTCGCTGCGCGAGGTCCTCGTCTGCGGGGACGGCGCGGGCGGGGAAGACGGGCACGGGCACCACGTCGACCTGCGGTCGGCCGTGGAGCACGTGCCGTCGGCCGACGACGTGGAGGCACACCGGTCCCGCCTCGACGCGACACCTCCGGAACCGGGCGACGTCGCGGTCTTCCTGCTCTCGGGCGGGACGACCGGGCTGTCGAAGGTGATCGCGCGCACGCACAACGACTACGAGTACAACGCGCGCCGCAGCGCGGAGGTGTGCGGGTTCGACGCCCGCACCGTCTACCTGGCGGCGCTCCCGGCCGGCCACAACTTCCCGCTGGCCAGCCCCGGGATCCTCGGGACCCTGATGGTCGGCGGGACCGTCGTGCTGGTGCCGTCGCCCTCGCCGTCGCGTGTGTTCGAGACGATCGCCGCGGAGCGGGTCACCGCAGTCGCGGCGGTGCCGGCCGTCCTGAGCCGCTGGGTCGCGGCCGCCGAGGCGGGCGACCCCGACCTCACGAGCCTCCGGCTCGTCCAGGTGGGTGGGTCCCTGTTCGCCAAGGAGGCGTACCGGCGGGCGGTGAACGTGCTCGGGTGCCGGGTCCAGCAGGTGTACGGGATGGCGGAGGGCCTGCTCTGCTATGTCCGCGAGACCGACCCGGACGACGTCGCCGCGGCCACCCAGGGCCGGCCCATCAGCGTGCACGACGAGCTTCGCATCGTCGACCCGAGCGGTGCGGAGGTGGCTCACGGCGAGTCCGGGGAGCTCCTGGTACGCGGCCCCTACACGCCGCGCGGGTACTTCCGGGCGCCCGAGCAGAACCGCGAGGCGTTCACCGACGGCTGGTATCGCACCGGTGACCTCGTGCTGCGGCACCCCGGGGGCAACCTCGTCGTCGTCGGCAGGACGAAGGACGTCGTCAACCGCGGCGGCGAGAAGATCTCCGCCGACGAGATCGAGCGCCTCGTCCAGGCCGTGGACGGCGTGGCCGAGGTCGCCGTGATCGCCGCACCCGATCCGGAGCTGGGCGAACGGGCCTGCGCCTGCGTCGTGCCCCGGCCGGGCCGGACCGTCACCCTCCAGGACATCGGACGCGCGCTCCGCGCGGCGGGCGTCGCCGAGTTCAAGATCCCCGAGTCGCTCCTTGTGCTGCGGGAGATGCCGCAGACCTCGGTCGGAAAGACCGACAAGAACGCACTGTCCCGCATCGTCACCTCGCGGACCCACCTTGCCTGAGACCCACCTTGCCTGAGACCTACCTTGCCCGACCAGGACGAACGGACCCAGGAGGACCAATGACCCCCGGAAACCTCACCGTCGCACGCGCGGACGGCGACCTGACCAGCCCGCCCACCACCTCGTGGTTGGTCGAGGCGACCCGAACCGTCAGCTACTCGGTGTCGGTCTCCCGAGACGTGTTCGCGCTCGACAACCCCTCTCTCGCGGCCGCCGGGACGGCGGGGGCGGCCGACACCCGGCGGCGTTTCGTGGTCATCGACAAGGTGGTCCACGAGATCTACGGCGACCAGCTGGACCGTTATCTCCGCCAGCACGACATGACCACGCGGCTCTGCGTCCTGGACGCGACCGAGCAGCAGAAGACCCTGGAGTCCGCCACGCAGATCCTGCACGGGCTCGACGAGTTCGGCATCGATCGCCGCCGGGAGCCGGTCATCGCGATCGGCGGGGGCGTCCTGCTCGACCTCGTCGGCCTGGCCAGCAGCCTGTACCGTCGCCACACGCCGTTCGTCCGGGTCCCGACCACCCTGATCGGCCTCGTCGACGCGGGCGTGGGCGTCAAGACGGGAGTGAACTTCAACGGGCACAAGAACCGGCTCGGGACCTACGAGGCACCGACGACGGCCCTGCTGGACCGCAACTTCCTCCGGTCGCTGGACCGGCGGCACCTGTCGAACGGGCTCGCCGAGATCCTGAAGATCGCGCTCGTCAAGGACCACGAGCTGTTCGTCCACCTGGAGGAGTCCGGCGGCGCCCTGCTCGACGAGCACATGCAGGGTGCCTCTCCCGCCACGGAGTCGGCGGCGCGCGAGGTCCTGCGCCGGGCCGTGCACGGGATGCTGGAGGAGCTCCAGCCGAACCTCTGGGAGACGCGGCTGGAGCGTCTGGTCGACTACGGGCACTCGTTCAGCCCCTCGATCGAGATGGCGGCGCTCCCGGACCTGCTCCATGGCGAGGCCGTGTGCATCGACATGGCGATGACCACGCACATCGCCCACCGCCGCGGGCTGGTCTCGGACGCCGAGCTCGGCCGGGTCATGAACGTCATGCGGCTGCTGGAGCTGCCGGTCCATCACGGGGCGTGCGCCCCCGCGCTGCTGGCCACGGCCCTCGCCGACACGACCCGGCACCGGGACGGCCTGCAGCGGTTGCCGCTACCGGTCGGCATCGGTGCCGCGACCTTCGTGAACGACGTCTCGGCCGACGAGCTGGCGTACGCTGCCGAGTCGGTCGCCAGGTCCGTCGCCCAGTCAGTCGCCCAGGCCGCGCGCGTCGTCCCGACGGGCGCCCAGTGATCCCCGGGACGGACGGCACCTGGCCCTCGGGGGCGATGACCGCCGCGCAGATCACGTCCATCGGCAAGGTGGAGGCGACGTCGGTGCCCGTCCCCGGACCGCAGCCGGGGCACGCGCTGGTCCGGGTCGAGCTGGTGGGCCTGTGCGGCACGGACCAGGAGCTGCTGCACGGTGAGGCGACGTACGTCACCGACGGGCGGATCCAGCTGCCCTGGACGTTCGGTCACGAGTGGACGGGCACGGTCGTCGCGACCTCCGGGCCTGCCGGCGAGATCGGCCCCGGCATCCGGGTGGTGGGACAGACGATGGTCGCCTGCCTGTCGTGCCGGACCTGCCGGTCGGGGCAGCGCTCGCTGTGTCCCCGCATGCAGGAGATCGGCCTGTACGGCATCGACGGCGCCGCGGCGGAGTACGTCCGGGTGCCGGTCCACGCCCTGGTGCCCGTGCCGGACGCCGTCGACGACACGTCGGCGGTGCTGGTGGAACCCGCCGTCACGGTCGCGCGGGCCCTGGTGGACACGCGGTGCTCGCTCACCGACGACGTGGCCGTGGTCGGGACCGGGACCATCGGCCTGCTGGCCGTCATGCTCGCCCACGCGATGTCGGGTGACGTGACCGCGATCGGGGTCGACCCCGCCGGGCTGGATCTCGCGCTGCGGGTCGGCGCCGGTCGCGCGCTGCGGACCGGGGAGGCCCCCGCCGGCGAGTTCTCGCTCGTGATCGAGGCGTCGGGGACGGCGCCGGGCCTCCTCGAAGCCGTCCGGGTCGCGCGGACGGGCGGTCGGGTCGCCGCGGTGGGAGTGGTCGGCGGCGCAGTGCGGGACTTCCCGGCCGGGGAGATCACCCTGCGCGGGCTGTCCCTGTACGGCATCCGGCACGGGCTGGACCACTACGACCGGACCCTGAAGATGTTCGCCGACGGGCTCCTGTCGGCGGAACCGCTCATCCACAGCAGGCACTCGCTGACCCGGCCGGGCGAGGCGTTCGACGCCCTCGCGAACCGGTCTACGGGCCGGCCGAAGGTCCTGCTGTCCACCCGAGCTTGACCTCGACGAGCCAGGAGGCCACCTTGCGACACGACGACATCTACATCGCGGGACTCGGCGCGTACTTCCCGAAGTCGGTACCCGTGGACGAGGCGATCGTGAGCGGTCGGTACGACGCCGCCTCGCAGAACGCGACCGCACAGAGGTCGGTGTCCATCGCCACCGACGACGACAGCCAGCCGGAGATGGCGGTGCGGGCGGGCCGCAGCGCGCTGGTGCGGTCGGGACACCAGCCGGGACGCGTCGGTCTGCTCCTCCATGCGGTCGCCGTCTACTCGGGCCTTGACGGCTGGAACTGTGGTTCCTACCTGCAGCATCAGATACTCGACGGGGCCGGGATCGCGTTCGAGATCCGCCAGGTGTCCAACGGTGCGGTCGGCGCCGTCGAGCTGGCGGTGCCGTTCCTGAGGTCCGCCGACTGCGACGCCGCGCTCATCACGTCCGCCGAACGGTTCGCCGAGCCGGTCTGGGACCGGTGGCGCGCCGACTCCGGTCTGATCTTCGGCGACGGCGCCAGCGCGGTCCTCCTGTCGACCGGGCGCGGGTTCGCGCGGCTCCTGTCCAGTGCCACCGAGAGCGCCCCCGAGCTCGAGGGCATGCACCGGGGGAGCGCGCCGTTCCGGGCTGGCCCGGACTCGTCCGACTACCCGCTGGACCTCCGTTCGCGAGCGGTGGACTTCATCGACCAGATGGACCTGGACCAGATCCGGGAGATCAGCTGGGCGGGCCTGCGGAAGGCGGCGGACCGGGCGGCCGCCGATGCCGGGATGGCCCTGGACGAGGCCTCCGTCTACGTCGTGCCGAACTTCGGGGCGAGCCTCCTGCAGGCCCAGGTGCTGAACCCGCTCGGCATCCCGATCGAACGGACGACCCACGCCTGGGGCTCCGAGATCGGTCATGTCGGAGCCTCCGACCAGTTCGGCGCCCTGAACCACCTGGTCGAGCAGAAGCAGGTGGGTCCGGGGGACCGGGTCATAATCATCGGCGTCGGGGGCGGGTTCAACTGGACGTGCCTGGTGGTGGAGATCGAGGACCTGCCGGAGTGGTGACGGGCGGCCCCGGCCAGGCTGTTTGTTCCTTTGGCGGTGTTTCGAACCTTTCTTGACCGCACTCCGGAAACCTGGGCGCAGGTTCGTCCCCCCAAGGAGTGAGGTAGCGAGATGAAAGACACCACGCGGCGCGGATTCCTGGCCGGCGCGGCAGGTGGCCTGCTCGGTGGCGCGGCGATGGTC
>NZ_JBHVEG010000133.1:0-17723 GCF_042802395.1 Promicromonospora sp. NPDC057488 | reverse complement strand
GCATTGAGATCGGTCCAACGATGGACCGATCTCAATGCCAACTGCCGAGTCTGTGATGCAAACTGCCGCGCCTCCGGCGGACCGGCGGAGCACGCCCTTGCCAACGGCTGGTGCGCTGCATCTAATATATTGCATGCCCATTCCTAGGAGCGTGCCCGCGATCGATCGCCGGCTGCTGCGTGACGACGTCTACGGCCGGCTCCGCGACGCGATCGTCGACGGCAGCCTGGCGCCGGGGGAGCAGCTGCGCGACGGCGAGCTCGCCGCCTGGCTCGGCGTCAGCCGGACCCCCGTGCGCGAGGCGCTGCTGCGGCTGGCCGAGGCCGGCCTCGTCGTCGCCCGCCCCGGCAGCTCGACGACGGTGAGCTCGCTGGACCTGCGCGACGTGCGCGGCGCCCGCGACGTCGTCGCCGCGATGCACCAGATCGCCGTGCGGGAGGCGGTCCCGGGCCTCACCGAGGACGACCTCGCGGCCATGCGCACCGCCGAGCGCGAGTTCCGCGCGGCGATCGAGAGCGGCGACGTCGAGGCGGCGCTCCGGGCCGACGACGTCCTGCACGGCGTGCCCGTGCGGGTCGCGGCCAACCGGGCGCTGTCCGCCGTGCTCGACCAGTTCACGCCGGTGCTGCGGCGCGCGGAACGGCTGCGGTTCGCCTCGCTCGGCGGCCGCGCGTCGTTCGCCCGGCACGAGGAGCTGATCCGGCTGTGCGCCGCCGGGGACGCCGAACGTGCGGCGGACGTCGCCTTCGACACCTGGGCCACCCTGCCCGCCGACGCCGACCCAGCCGCCGTCGTCCCCACCGACGCCGAACCCGCGACCGAGGAGTAACCATGGCCCTGTCCGACTTCCCCCGCCACCCGCTGACCTTCGGGCCCAGCCCGGTCCACCCGCTGCCGCGGCTCACCGCCCACCTGGGCGGCGCGTCCGTCTGGGCCAAGCGGGAGGACTGCAACGCCGGCCTCGCCTACGGCGGCAACAAGACCCGCAAGCTGGAGTACATCGTCCCGGAGGCGCTCGCGCAGGGCGCGGACACGCTCGTGTCGATCGGTGGGTACCAGTCCAACCACACGCGCCAGGTCGCGGCGGTCGCGGCATCCCTCGGTCTCAAGGCGGTGCTGGTGCAGGAGAACTGGGTCGACTGGCCCGACTCCGTCGCCGACCGCGTCGGCAACATCATGCTGAGCCGCATCATGGGCGCCGAGGTGCGGCTGGACCCGGCCGGGTTCGGCATCGGCTTCAAGGACTCCTGGGCCCGCGCGATCGAGGACGTCAAGGAGCGCGGCGGCACGCCGTACGCGATCCCGGCGGGCGCGTCCGACCACCGGCTCGGCGGCCTCGGCTTCGCGCGGTGGGCCTACGAGGTCGAGGAGCAGGAGCGGGAGCTCGGCGTCTTCTTCGACACGATCGTGGTCTGCGCCGTCACCGGCTCCACCCAGGCCGGCATGATCGCCGGGTTCGCCGCGCTGGAGGAGGCCGGCGGCCCGCGCCGCCGCGTGATCGGCATCGACGCGAGCGCCAAGCTCGACGAGACCCGCGACCAGGTCGCAAGGATCGCGCGCGCCACCGCGGAGCTGATCGGCGTCGGCCGCCCGCTGCGCGACGACGAGATCACGGTGCTGCCCGGCTGGGCCGGCGACCTCTACGGGATCCCCGTGGAGTCGACGCTCGACGCGATCCGGCTCACCGGCGAGCTGGAGGGCGTCATCATCGACCCCGTCTACGAGGGCAAGTCGATGGCGGGCCTGATCGACCTGGTGACCAGCGGCGACATCCCCGCGACCAGCAACGTGCTCTACGCCCACCTCGGCGGGCAGCCGGCGCTGAACGCCTACAGCGGCCTCTTCACGCAGACCCGCCCGCTGCTCGGCTGACGGCCGGGTGGGCGGCGTCCGGCCCGACGCCGTCCGCCCCGGCCCCGGCGTCGTCCGCCTCCCGGGTCGCCGCCCAGCTCGCGAGCAGCGCGAACCGGTCCGCGGAGTCGGTGCCCGGGGGCGCGCTGTAGGTGACGATCTGCAGCCCCGCCTCGCCGGGCATCTCGAACACGTCGAACGCCACCTCGATCACGCCGACCTCGGGGTGGCGGAACGACTTGACCCCGGTGCGGTGCTCGTGGACGTCGTGCCCGGCCCAGTCGGCGCGGAACTGCGGGCTGCGCGTGGAGAGCTCCCCGACCAGGGCGGTGAGGTCCGCGTTGAGCGGGTCGCGCCCGGCCTCCAGCCGCATCATCGCGGCCGCGGTCCGGCGGGCCAGGGGCCAGTCCACGTAGTAGTCCTGGGCGCGGCGGTCCAGGAAGATGAACCGCGCCATGTTGGGCGTGCCCTCGGTGTCGAAGTGCGGCGAGTACAGGGCGCGGCCCATCAGGTTCGCGGCGACGATGTCCTGCGTCGCGTTGTGCACCACCGCGGGCACCGTCATGTGGTCCAGCACGCGCTGCACCGACGTGCGTACCGCCTGCGGGGCCGGCTTACGGGTGCGCCCGGCGGCCGAGGCCGGGGCGGTCCGGGCCAGGTCGAACAGGTGCTCGCGCTCGGGATCGCTGAGCTGCAGCGCGCGGGCGATCGCGTCCAGCACGCTCTCGGACGCCCCGCGGATGTTCCCGCGCTCCAGCCGCGTGTAGTAGTCGAGGCTGACCCCGGCGAGCAGCGCGACCTCCTCCCGGCGCAGGCCGGGCACCCGGCGCTCCCCGAAGCTCGGGATGCCGGCCTGCTGCGGCGTCACGTTCGCGCGGCGGGAGACCAGGAAGTCGCGGACCTCGTCCTTGGTGCTCATGGCTTCCACCATAGGTACGTGCCCGCGCGGGCGGGAGGTTCCGCCGGAACCCCCCAGCCCGCGCGCGGCCGGTACCCGGTCACAGGGTGAGCAGCACCTTGGTGGCGCGCCGCTCGTCCATGGCGCGGTAGCCCTCGGCGGCGTCGTCCAGCGGGAGGGTGAGGTCGAAGACCTTGCCCGGGTCGATCTTCCGGTCCCAGATGAGCTGGATCAGCTCGGGCAGGAACCGGCGCACCGGAGCCGGGCCGCCGTGCAGGTGCACGCCGGTGAAGAACAGGTCCAGCCCGTCGAGCTGCACGCCGTGCGTGACGCCCACGTAGCCGACGTACCCGCCGGGCCGCGCCGAGCGGATGGCCTGCCACATCGACTCCTCGGTGCCCACCGCCTCGACGACGCCGTGGGCGCCGTACCCGCCGGTGAGCTCCTTGACCTTCGCGGCTCCGGCGTCGCCGCGCTCCTCGATGACGTCCGTGGCCCCGAACTCGCGGGCCAGGGCCTGCCGCTCGGGGTGGCGGCTGAACACGATGACGCGCTCGGCGCCGAGCTGGCTGGCGGCCAGGACGGCGGACAGGCCGACGGCGCCGTCGCCGACCACTGCGATCGTCCTGCCCGGGCCTGCCTCGGCGGCCACGGCCGCGAACCAGCCGGTGCCCAGCACGTCGGACGCGGCGAGCAGCGACGGGACCAGGTCGGCCGGCGGCGGGCCGGGCGTCGGCACCAGGGTGCCGTCGGCCAGCGGGATGCGGGCCAGCTCGGCCTGCGTGCCCTCCGAGCCCATCATCACGTTGTGCACGCAGCGCGACTGGTAGCCCGCCTGGCAGATCTCGCAGGTGTTGTCGGAGGCGACGAACGAGCCGACGACGAAGTCGCCGACCTTGACGTTCCGCACCTCCTCGCCGACCTGCTCGACGACGCCGACGTACTCGTGCCCCATCGGGGTGGGCCCGGCCAGCTTCTCGATCCCGCGGTACGGCCACAGGTCCGACCCGCAGATGCAGGCCGCCGTCACGCGGATCACCGCGTCGGTCGGCTCGATGATCCGGGCGTCCGCTCGTTCCTCGACACGGATGTCGCCGGGGGCGTGCATCACGACTCCACGCATGGGTGGGTATCTCCTTGCTCGGTGCGCCCGCGCCGGGGTGCGGCGCGGGTTCGGTGCTCTGTCGTCCTCCATGAGACGCCGGTCTGCCCCCGAGGTGGGAGGCCCGGGCAGGACCCCTCACGCGAGACGGCGACAACCGGGCCGGTTTCCGGGAGGCTGGGACCCGCCAGGTGTTCACCGCGGACACCCGGGACCGATTTGGAGCGTCATGGCCCGCCTGCTGCACCGCCCCGGCACCTCGCCACGCCTGCCCAGGGGCCGGAACCTCGACGCGAGCTTCCGCCCGACGGCGCCCGCGCGGGCGCCCCGGGTCGCCGGCGGCCGGGCGGGCCGGGACACCGTGGTGGGCCTGCCCGCGAACCCGTTCGGCTACGCGATGCTCGCCACTCTCGGGGTCGGGGCCGGGCTCGCCGTGCTGGGCGCGCTGTCCGCGGTGGCGACGGTGCTCGTCTACGTCGGCCTCGCGCTCTTCCTGGCGCTGGCCCTGGAGCCCGGGACCGAGGCCCTGACCAACCGGGGCCTGCCGCGGTGGGTGGCGGCGACCGTGATGGTGGTCGGGTCCGCGGCGGTGATCGCCCTGGTCGTCGTGGCGGTACTGCCGATCGCCGTGCCGCAGGTCAGCAGCTTCGGCGCCCAGCTCGTCGAGCTGCTGCGCACGCTGCCCGACCAGGCCTGGTACGAGTGGGCCACCAGCAACCTGGGCGCCCTGGACCTGAACGGGCTGCTGTCCTCGCTGACCGACCTGCTCAGCGACCCCCGGCAGCTCTCGGCGATCGCCGGCGGCGTGCTGCAGGTCGGCACGGGGCTGGTCAACGGCGTCACCGCCGTCATCATCGTCACGGCCCTGACGATCTACTTCGCGCTCACGCTGCCGACCATGATCGCCGCCGTCCTGCGGCTGGTGCCGAGGTCGCGGCGCGCGATCACCGGCTCGCTCCTGGACGAGGTGCTCGACTCCGTGGGCCGGTACGTCTCCGGGCAGCTCATCCTGGCGACCATCAACGCCACGTTCACGCTGGTGCTCACCCTGTTCGCGGGCAGCCCCGCCCCGATCCTGCTGGCCGTCATCGCGTTCGTCGCGGCGCTGATCCCCGTCGTCGGAACCGTCATCGGGTCGATCCTCGTCACCCTCGCGACGCTGACCGTGAGCCCGGTCGCGGCGATCGTCGTCGCCGCGTGCCTCCTGGTGTACATGCAGGTCGAGGCCTACGTCCTGTCGCCCCGCGTGATGAGCCGCGCGGTGTCGATGCCCGGCGTCCTGGTGATCGTCGCGGCCCTCGCCGGCGCGGCGCTCGGCGGCATCCTCGGCGCCCTCGTGGCCGTGCCGGTCGCGGCGGCGGGCCTGCTGATCATCAAGCGCGTGGTCATCCCGTACCAGGAGGCGCGGTAGCGCTGACCAGCGCCGATGTTGCTGCGTAGACTCGCGCGATGAGTCTTCTTGCCGCGGAGCACGCGCTCCAGGCCGCCCAGCGGGCCGGCGACGTCAGCGCACTCGAGGCACTGCTGCATCCCCGTTGCGTCGGCGCCGGACCGGACGGGTCCGTGTTTTCCAAGGAGGACGACCTGGCGAGCTACCGCTCGGGCTCGCTGCGGATCACCCGCCTGGAGGAGGAGTCGCTCGACGTCCAGGAGGACGGCGCGAGTGGGGTCACCAGGCTGGTCGCCGCCGTGGACGCGGTCCAGGGCGGAATCGCCGTCTCGGCGCGGCTGACCTACACGCGACTCTGGGTGCGCGGGGACGAGGGCTGGCAGGTCCTGGCCGCCACCCTCGCACCGGCCAGCGCGAGGTAGGCGCAGGCCGCGAGCACGATCGAGGCGGTGGCGACGATGCCCAGGGGCAGGATCGTCGCCGCGCCCGCTATCCCGACCAGCGGCGCGGTCACGCCGCCGAACCCGAACCGGACCATGCCCAGCACCGACGACGCGGTGCCGGCCAGCCGCGGGTACTCGACGAGCGCGAGCGTCGTCGCGGGCGGCGACGTGACGGCCACCCCGCTGGCCAGTGCCAGGAGCGACACGACGACCACCCACAGCGGCAGCGGGGTGAGGCCGGCGGCCAGCAGGCCCAGCGAGCCGAGGAAGGCCACGACGATGCCGATGCCCAGGGTGCGGGGCACGCTCCAGCGTTCGGCGGCGCGGCCGGCGACGTACCCGCAGATCATGAACCCGGCCGAGTTCAGGCCGAACGCGAGCGCGTAGCCCTGCGGCGAGAGGCCGTAGATGCCCTGCAGCACGAAGGTCGCGCCCGACAGGTAGGCGAACAGCGCCGCGTACATCAGGCCCTGGTTCAGCACCGCGCCGAGGAACACCCGGTCGGACAGCAGCACCCGGAAGTCCCGGCCGGTCTGCGCGAACCCGCCGGTGGTGCGCCGCTCGGCGGGCAGCGTCTCGGGGAACGCGACGGCGGCGACCACCAGGAGCACCGCCCCGACGGCGGCGAGGAAGACGAACAGGCCGCGCCAGTCGGTGACGGTGTTCAGCTGGCCGCCCAGCAGGGGGCCGACGATCGCCGCGAGCCCGCCGACCACCGTGAGGCGCCCGTAGAACCGGATCAGCGCACCGCCGGAGAACACGTCCCGCCCGGCGGCCTGGGCGATCACGATGCCGACCCCGCCGGCCAGACCCTGCACCAGCCGCGCGACCACGAGCAGCTCCACGGTGGGGCTGGCCGCGCACAGCGCCGACGTCACGACGTACGCGACGACGCCGACGAGCAGCACCCGGCGCCGTCCGAACCGGTCGGAGAGCGGGCCGGCGACGAGCTGCCCGACGGCGAGCCCGACCAGGCAGGCGGTCACCGTCAGCTGCGCGACCGACGTAACGGCGTCGAGCTCCGCGGTGAGCGCCGGGAGCGCGGGCAGGTACAGGTCCATCGAGATGGGCCCGAACACGGTGAGCAGCAGGAGCAGCGTGGGCAGGAACCGGCTGAGCCGGGGCCGTGCTGGGGTAGGGGTCTCGAGCATGCCAGCAGCGTCGCCGCCCGCGCGTGGCCGGTGGGAGTCCCTGACAGGGCCTCCCAGGCGGATAGGATCCCCGGACGAGCCGAGGGAGCCGAGGAGAACAGGGGCGAGGATGGCGCAGGGCAGACGGCCGCCGACCATGGTCGACGTCGCGCGTGCCGCCGGCGTCGCCCACATCACCGTGAGCCGGGTCGTGAACGACGAGCCCACCGTGCGGCCCGAGACCCGCGAGCGCGTGCTGCGCGTCATCGAGGAGCTCGGCTACCGGCGCAACGACAGCGCCCGCATGCTCAAGAGCGGCCGGTCCACGATGCTCGGCGTCGTCCTCGCCGGGTCCGAGCTGTTCGAGCTGCCGCGCGTGCTCCTCGGCATCGAGCAGGCCGCCAAGGAAGCCGGCCACTGGGTCAGCCTCGCGAGCTGGCAGGGCGGCACCCACGAACAGCTCGAGCAGTGCCTCGGCCGGCTCGTCGGACAGGGCGCCGCAGGCGTGGCGGTCATCGCGGACCGGCCCGTCGCCCTGGAGGCGCTCGACCGCACCGTGACCCGCGTGCCGATCTCCGTGGTCATGTCCGGCAACGTGGCCAACCCGGCGATCGGGTCGGTCGAGCTCGACCAGGAGGAGGGCGCGCGCCTCGCCACCCGCCACCTGCTCGACCTCGGCCACCGTGACATCGTCCACCTGAGCGGCCGCATGGAGACCTTCGACGCCCGCGCGCGCGTCGAGGGCTGGCGCGCCGAGCTCCGCCGCGCGGGCATCGAGGAGCCGCGCCTGCTGCACGGCGACTTCCACGCGCGCAGCGGGCACGCCCTCACCACCGAGCTGATCGACGCCGGCCGGCTGCCCACGGCGATCTTCAGCGGGAACGACCAGATGGCGCTCGGCGTGCTCTCCGCCCTGGCCGCCCGCGGCCTGTCCGTGCCCGGCGACGTGTCGCTCGTCGGGTTCGACGACATGGCCGGCGCCGACTACCTCGTGCCCGCCCTGACGACCGTGCGGCAGGACTTCGTCACCCTGGGCCGGCTCTCGATCGAGGTGCTCCTCGACCTGATCGGCGGCGGCGACGCCCGCCACCATCTGCTGCCCCCGTCACTCGTGGTGCGCGCCAGCACCCGCGCCGTCTGAGGCGGCCTCCGGCACGCCGTACCGCACGCCGCGGAAGGTCAGCGGGCCGGCGGTCGCGGGCGCCTCGTTGACGAGTCCGAGCAGGACGCCGGTGAAGCCGCCCGCCGTCTCGGTGCTGAGCACGGTGTGCGGGAAGGCCGCCAGGACGTGCTCCTCGGCGCCCTGCGCGCACCGGAACTCGTACGACTCTCCGTCCGACCGGATCCGCAGCGTGACGTCCCCGGCGACCGGCACCTCCGGTCCGGTGACCGGCTCGCCGTTGAGGCGGCCCGACACCTGGGCCACGCACCCGCCGGGGCCGCGGCGGACCCGGGCCGCGAGGAAGGTGCTCTCGTCCTGGAAGGCGACCACCCCGGCGTCGTGCGCATCGATCAGGGTGGTGTCCACCACCGCGTCCAGCTCGAACGCGTGCATGTCCTGGCGCCGGGCGAGGAACGCGGGCACCTCGCGCGCCGAGAGCGGGACGGGCCGCGGGTGCAGCGTGACCGTCTCGCCCGCGACGTCGGCGTGGACGGCGGCGTCGACCGGGCCGCGCAGCGACAGCCAGTCGGCCGGGCGGTCCGTCGTGACGGGCAGCCCGGGACTGACGCCCTGGACCCGGCCCGAGCCGGGCGCCAGGACCGGACCGTGCTCGTCCCACTCCACCGGGACGAGCAGCACCTCGCGGCCCAGCGTGTGGTGCTGCGCCACGGGCCGGACGCCGAGCACCAGCGCCCACGCCGCGCCGTCGGGCGTCTCGACGAGGTCGGCGTGGCCCACGTTCTGCACGGGCTCGCCGGCGCCGAGGTGGCGGTGGGTCAGCAGCGGGCTGCGCGGGTCGGTCCGGTAGGGGCCGGTCACGTGGTCGGCGGTCGCGCTGGTGACCGCGTGGTTGCGCTCGGTGCCGCCCTCCGCGCCCACGAGGTGGTACCGGCCGGCACGCTCGTAGATGTGCGGCGCCTCGACCCATGCGCCCCGCACCGCGCCGTGCCAGAGCACGCGCTCCGGCCCGACCAGCCTGAGCGCCGAGAGGTCGAGCTCCCGCAGCCAGATCTCGCCGGGCCCGGTCGCGCCGTCCGCCGTCGCGTCGCGCGCGGCGGTGAACCAGGCGCGGCCGTCGTGGTCGAAGAACAGCGACGGGTCGATCCCGTCGGCCTCCAGCGGGACGGGGACTCCCCACGGCCCGGCCGGGTCGGACGCCGTAGTCAGGTACGTGGCCGCGCCCTGCCGGTCCCGGGCGATCGTGAACACCACGTAGAACACCCCGTCGTGGTGGCGGATCGTGGGCGCCCAGACGCCGTCCGCCACCTGGCTGCCGTCCAGCGGGAGCCAGCTCGCGCCGGTCAGCACGTGCCCGACCAGGCGCCAGGTGACCAGGTCACGGCTGTGGTGCACCGGGATCCCGGGGTGGTAGGCGAAGGTCGAGGTCACCATGAAGTAGTCCTCGCCGACGCGGCACACCGAGGGGTCGGGGTGGCAGCCGGGCAGCACGGGATTGGGGACCAGACGCATGTGCGCTCCTTTGCGCGATGGGTCGCGCTTGACGAAATGGCAACGTTGCCATCAGCATAGGGGCACTTCCCGAGGACCCCCGCAACGAGCCGCCGGGTCCGGCCGGATCACATCGAAGGAGATGTGCAATGCGCACACACAGCAGTGAATCCCGGCGCGCCTCCCGCGCCCTCGGCGCCGGCGCCGCACTGGTCGCGGTGAGCCTGGCGCTGGCCGGCTGCGCCGGTGGAGCGGCGTCCGACGACGGCCCGGTCACCCTGGAGTTCTGGACCTGGTCGCTGAAGGAGGCCGACCCCGCCGCCCAGGCGATCGTCGAGCAGTACGAGGCCGAGAACCCCGGCGTCACGATCAAGCTCTCCGAGGTGGGCGGCACGCCCGAGACGTCGTCCAAGCTGCTGGCGGCCGACCGCGCCGACGAGGCGCCCGACGTCGTGCAGGTCGAGTACCGCGCGCTGCCCTCGCTGGTCACCGCCGGCGTGGTCCGCGACATCACCGAGGACGTCGCCCCGAACCGCGACGCCGTGGCCGACAACATCTGGGCGCTGAGCACGCTCGGCGACCAGGTCTACGGCGTGCCGCAGGACATCGGGCCGATGATGCTCACCTACCGCACCGACCTGTTCGAGAAGTACGGCGTCGAGCCGCCGGCCACGTGGGCCGAGTACGCGGAGGCGGCCGAGAAGATCCACGCCGCCGACCCGGACGTGTACCTCGCCAGCTTCTCGGCGACCCAGCTCGAGTTCTTCGCGGCGCAGGCCGCGCAGGCCGGCGCGCAGTGGTGGGGCACCGACGGCGACGCCTGGTCGGTCGGCATCGACGGCGACGCCTCGCTGGAGACCGCCGACTACTGGCAGGACCTCGTCGAGCGCGACCTCCTGACGGTCGAGCCGCTGCTCACGCCGGAGTGGAACGCCAAGGTCAACGACGGCAAGATCCTGAGCTGGGCGGCCGCCGCGTGGGCGCCGAGCGTCATCTACTCGGTCGCCCCCGACACCGCGGGCAAGTGGGCCTCGATCCCGCTGCCGCAGTGGACACCGGGCGACGCGTCCGTGCCGTTCCTCGGCGGCTCCACCTACCTCGTGCCCGAGAAGTCCGAGCACGCCGAGGAGGCCGCGAAGTTCGCCGCCTGGCTCGGCGCGTCCGACGAGGGCTCGAAGCTGCTGCTCACCCTCGACCTGTACCCGGGCGGCAACGCGGGCCGTGAGGCGACCCTCTCGAACGACCCGCCGAAGCTCATGCCGCAGCAGAAGGACTTCTACGAGGTGGCCGACCAGGTCATCGACGACACGACCATCCCGGTCGTGTGGGGACCGAACGTCAACGTCGCCACCAACGCGTTCGGCGACGCCCTGAACGAGGCGGCGCTCGGCGGCACGTCGTTCCGGGACGTGTACGGCACCACCCAGACGGCCGTCGTCGCGGACCTGGAGAAGTCCGGGTACACCGTCGAGAACCCATGACCGCCGTCGCACCAGTCCGCAGGCGCGGCAGCCGGGGCCGTGAGCTCACCCCCTGGCTGTTCGCGGCCCCGGCGATCGTCCTCTTCGTGTGCTTCCTGCTCGTGCCCATCGGGTACGCGCTGTACCTGAGCTTCCGCGGGCTCCGCATCGAGGGCGCGGGCGCCTTCGGGCGGCGTACCGAGGGGTTCG
Organism: Promicromonospora sp. NPDC057488; assembly: GCF_042802395.1. Taxonomy (NCBI): domain Bacteria; kingdom Bacillati; phylum Actinomycetota; class Actinomycetes; order Micrococcales; family Promicromonosporaceae; genus Promicromonospora; species Promicromonospora sp. NPDC057488. Next base: position 6,628 of record NZ_JBHVEG010000133.1, on the reverse strand, counting down.
TGGGGCTCGAGAACTACGTCTCTGCGCTGACGAACCCCGAGCTGCTCGCGGGGTTCGGCCGGTCGCTGGTCTACGGCGCGATCGCCGTGCCCAGCGTGCTCGGCCTGGCCCTGCTCTTCGCGCTCCTGCTCGACACGCCGCGTGCGCGGCTGACGAGCTTCTCGCGGACGGCGATCTTCCTGCCGTACGCCGTGCCCGGCGTGATCGCGAGCCTGCTGTGGGGGTTCCTCTACCTGCCCAGCACCAGCCCGGTCAGCTACGTCGCGCGGGAGCTCGGCGGCGGCAACCTCGACTTCTTCGGCTACCCGACCCTGTACTTCGCGCTCGCGAACATCGCGCTGTGGTCGGGGGTCGGCTTCAACATGATCATCATCTACACCTCCCTGCGGGCCATCCCGCAGGAGATCTACGAGGCGGCGCGGATCGACGGCGCGAACGAGTGGGCCATCGCCTGGCGCATCAAGATCCCGCTGGTGACGCCCGCGCTCGTGCTGACCGGCCTGTTCTCCGTGATCGGCACCGTCCAGCTCTACAGCGAGCCCGCCACGCTGCGCCCGCTGACGAGCACCATCTCGTCCACGTGGGTGCCCCTCATGGCGATCTACCAGGAGGCGTTCGGCAACGACAACCTGGGCGGCGCCGCCGCGGCGTCCGTGCTCCTGGCGGTCGGCACCCTCGTCGTCTCGCTGGTCATCCTGCGCTTCTTCCAGCGCCGAGCGTTCGGAGACGCGTCATGACCACCAGCACCACGGCCCGACGCCGGCCCCGGTTCGCACCGGCCGCCACGATCGTCCTGCTCGCGGGCGCCGTCTACTGCCTGGTCCCCGTGGCCTGGGTGGTGGTCGCGGCCTCCAAGTCGCCCCGCGAGCTGTTCACCAGCTTCTCGTTCCTGCCCGGCTCCGGCCTCGCCGACAACCTCGCCGACCTGGCCACCTACGGCGGCGGCGTCTTCTGGCAGTGGGGCGCCAACAGCCTCGTGTACGCGGGCGTCGGCGCGGTCGCCTCGACCGTCGTCTCCGCGATGGCGGGCTACGCGCTGGCCAAGTTCCGGTTCCGGGGGAGCGACACGCTGTTCGCCGCGATCCTCGCCGGTGTCCTGGTGCCGGGCATCGTGCTGGCGATCCCGCAGTACCTGCTGCTCGCGCAGCTCGGGCTGGCCGGGACGATGTGGTCGGTGCTGCTGCCGTCGATCATCAACCCGTTCGGGATCTTCCTGTGCCGGGTGTTCGCGCAGTCGGCCGTCCCGACCGACACGCTGGAGGCGGCCCGGCTCGACGGCGCGGGCGAGGCGAGGATCTTCACCACGATCGTGCTGCCGATGATGGCCCAGGGCCTGGTCACGGTGTTCCTGCTGCAGTTCGTGGGCATCTGGAACAACTTCCTGCTGCCGTTCATCATGCTGTCCGACCAGCGGCTGTACCCGATCACCCTGGGGTTGTACACGTTCCTGTCGAAGGGCGCCGGGGACTCCGACCTCTACCCGCTCGTGATCACGGGCTCGGCCGTGTCGGTCATCCCGCTGATCGCCATGGTGCTGCTGCTCCAGCGGTTCTGGCGTGCGGACCTGCTGGCCGGCGGGCTCAAGGGATAACGGGCGTCAGCCGAGCACGCCCAGGTGCAGCGCTCGCAGCACGGCGTTGGTGCGGTCCCTGGCCGAGAGCTTCAGCAGGATGGTCGAGACGTGGTTCTTGACCGTGCCCTCGACCAGGGACAGCGCACCGGAGATCTCGCGGTTGGTGTACCCCTCGGCCATCAGCCGCAGCACCTCGAGCTCCCGGCCGGTCAGCCGTTGCGCGGGCAGCGCCTCGGCGCCGTTCGCCGGCGGCACGGCGCGGATCGCGCGCAGCATGCGGTCCGTGATCGACGGCGCCACGAGCGTGCCGCCGCCGGCCAGTGCGTGCACGGCCCGGGTGAGCTGCTCGACCGTCACGTCCTTGAGCAGGTAGCCGCGCGCCCCGGCGCGCAGCGCGTCGAGCACGAGGGTGTCGTCGTCGAACGTGGTGAGCACCAGCACCGGCACGTCGCTGCCCTGCGCGCGCAGCCGGTCCAGCGTCCACAGGCCGTCGTACCGGGGCATGCGCAGGTCCAGCAGGATCACGTCGGGCGCGACGTCGGCGACCACCTCCAGCGCGGCCGCGCCGTCGTCGGCCTCGCCCACCACCTCGACGTCGGCGATCTCCAGCAGCGCCCGGATGCCGTGCCGCACCAGCGTCTGGTCGTCGACGATCACCACCCGCGTCACGTCGGCACCCGCGCGGTGACCCGGAACCCGTCCGCGCCGTCGAACTCGACGCCGCCGCCCAGGGCCTCGAACCGCTCGGCCAGGCCCCGCAGCCCGTTGCCGGGCACCAGCTCACGGAACCCGCGCCCGTCGTCCCGGGTGGTCAGCACGACGCCGTCCGGGCCGGCGGCCACCTCGATCCGCAGCGCGCGTGCCTCCGCGTGCCGCAGGGTGTTCGTGACGATCTCCTGCACGCCGCGCACCAGCGCCGCCGTCTGCTCCTCGTCCACCTGCACGCCGGGCCCCACGTCGATCGACACGTCCAGGTCGGGCAGGTCGCGCACCACCTCCCGGAACGCCTCGGTCAGGTCCGACGACGCCGCCCGCAGCTCGCCGACCGTCGTCCGCACGTCCGCGAGGAGCTCGCGCGCGACCCGGTTGGCCCGCTCGACGTGCTCGCGCGCCTGCTCGCCGTCGCGGTGCCGGGCGGCCTCCAGCTCGAGGGTGAGCACCGTGAGCTGGTGGCCGATGAGGTCGTGCAGGTCGCGCGAGATCCGCAGCCGCTCCGCCGTCCGCGCCGACTCCGTGAGCAGGGCCGACGCCGCCCGCAGGTCCACGTGCGCCTGGCTCAGCTCGCGGCGCAGCCGCTGCTCCCGGATGAGCGTCATCGAGCTCAGCATGGTCGCCACCTGGATGAGCAGGTAGAACCCGACGCCGACCAGGGCGTCCGCGAGCCCGTTGTCCCGCTGCGTCGCGAGCACCACCAGCACCAGCGTGTTCAGCCCGACGACGACGAAGCCCACCCGGAGCGGCGCCACGTAGACGCTCACGCTCGCGATGACCACCAGCAGCACCGGCAGGAGCCCGACCTGTGGCGCGGTGAGCACCACCGCCCACGACGAGACGACCGCGGTGGCGAACATCGCGTGCCGGACCAGGTCGGCGCGCTCGCGCACCAGGGCGCCCAGCAGGGTGACCATCAGCAGCACGAACAGGGCGATCCACCACCCGCGCGGGATGCTCGTTCCCGCGTGCCCGAACAGCACCGGCCCGGCCAGGGCCAGCGCGACCACGAGCATCGCGAGTCCCGACCACTCCTCCGTCCCGAGCCGCATGTCAGCCACCCTACGGGCGCGGTCTGCGGCCTGCCCGTGCCGAAAGTCATGGATGACATCCCTGACCGACGGCACAGGCGCGGGGTGGGGCGGCGCGCCTAGCGTCGTCGGACATGAGCAGTGACACGAACAGGGACCGGGCGCCGGCGATCGAGGCCGAGGGCCTCGTCAAGCGGTACGGCGACAAGGCCGCGGTGGACGGGCTGAGCCTGCGGGTCGAGGCGGGGGAGGTGCTCGGCATCCTCGGCACCAACGGCGCGGGCAAGACCACGACCGTCGAGATGATCGCCGGGCTGCGCCGGCCGGACCGCGGGAGCGTGCGCGTGCTCGGCCTGGACCCGCGGCGGGACCGCGCGAAGGTTCGCCAGGTGCTCGGAGTGCAGCTCCAGCAGGCGTACCTGCACGGCGCGCTCACCGTGGCCGAGCTGCTCGGGCTCTACCGTGGCTTCTACCCGGACCCGCGCCCGGCCGCCGAGCTCCTCGACCTGGTGGGCCTGGAGGAGCAGCGGCGCGTGCGGTTCGAGAAGCTGTCCGGCGGCCAGCAGCAGCGGCTCTCCATCGCGCTCGCGCTGGTCGGCCGGCCGCGTGTCGTGATCCTCGACGAGCTCACGACCGGGCTCGACCCGCGGGCCCGGCGGCGCATGTGGGGCACCGTCGAGCGCCTGCGCGACGAGGGCGTCACCGTCGTGCTGGTCAGCCACGCCATGGAGGAGGTCGAACGGCTCTGCGACCGGGTCGCCCTGCTCGACGCCGGCCGCCTGGTCGACGTCGGCACGCCCGGAGCCCTCACCGCGCGAGCGGGCGCCGACACCCTCGACGACGCGTTCGTCGCCCTGACCGGAAAGCAGCTGGAGGCAGCCGAATGAGCACCACCGCCACCGCCGTCGTCGTCCGCCGTCCGGGCCCGCGGGCCTGGCTGAACCTCGTGGTCTGCGAGGCCAAGATGGTCGCGCGCGACACCGCGGGCCTCGTCGTGCCCCTCGGCCTGCCGCTCCTGATCCTCCTGACGAGCGCCCAGGCGGCCGGCGACCAGGAGGTGGTCGCCGGGTACTCCGCCCTGGAGGCGTACGTGCTGCCGCTGGTGCTCACCATGGTCATCGCCACCATCGGCGTCATCAACATGCCCAGCTTCCTGGCGTACTACCGGCGCTCCGGCATCCTGCGCCGGCTGTCGGTCACCCCCGCCTCCCCGGCGATGGTGCTCGTCGCCCAGGTCGTGGTCAGCGTGCTCCAGACGGTCCTCGGGCTGGCGCTCGCCCTCGCCGTGGCGTTCCTCGGCTTCGGCGCGAGCCCGCCCGCGCACCTCGCCACGGCGATCGGGGTCTACACCCTCGCGATGGCGGCGATGTACGCCGTCGGCATGATCGTGGCCGCCGTCGCGCCGACGCCCAACTCGGCCGTCGCGATCGGGCTCGTCGGCTTCTTCGCGCTCGGCGCACTGGGCGGCATGTTCGGCGGCCCCGGCAGCCTGCCCGAGCCGCTCGCCGCCCTCGGCGAACGGCTGCCCTTCGGCGCGGCGGTCCAGGCGCTCGCGGCGGCGTGGGTGGGTGCGCCCGTCGAGCCGGTGCACCTGATCGGCCTCGGTGTGACGGTCGTCGTCGGCTCGGTGACCGCGGCGCTGCTGTTCCGCTGGGACTGACCGGGGTCAGGCCTTCGCGGCCCTGTGGGCGGTCGGGTTCGCGGCGGTCAGGTCGCGCAGCTCGGCGAGCACCGCCCGCTCGATCTCGACGATCGAGCGCTCCTCGCCGGGGGCGATCCACTGCGTGAACGAGACACCGAACACCGTGGCGGCCGACTCCGCCGCCAGGGTGGCCGCCGGCTCCGCCGAGCCGCGGGCGCGGAGCGCGTCACGGAGCGTCGTGGCCAGCACCGACATCTTGTGCCGCTCCCGCTCCTGCAGCGCGGGGTTCTGGTCGATCACCGTCTGCCGCAGCCGGGAGTGGTCGCGGCGTTCCGCGGGGAAGAACGGCGCCGCCGACTCCAGCGCCGCGCCGACCAGCTCCATCGGCGTGGCGTCGTCCGGCGCCGCCGCTACACCCGCGAGGAACGCCTCCACCAGGAGCTCCTGCCCGTGGAACAGCACCTCGCGCTTGTCGCTGAAGTGCCGGAAGAAGGTGCGTTCGGTCAGCCCCACGGACTGCGCGATCTCCGCCGCCGTCGTCTGCTCGTAGCCGTTGCTCGCGAAGAGGTCCAGGGCGGCGGCCTGCAGCCGCTCGCTCGTGCCGGGCTGCCATCTGACCATGCGTCCAGTCTAGGTGATGACAGCGGCTGACGTCGCGCGTATGGTGATGTCTGTGACTGACAACAGTCACTGACATCACTGGAGGGTTCACCATGCAGGTATTCGTGACCGGAGCATCCGGCTGGATCGGGTCGGCAGCCGTGGACGAGCTGCTTGCGGACGGCCACGCCGTCACCGGGCTCGCGCGGTCCGACGCGGCGGCGGCCGCGCTCGAGGCGAAGGGCGTCCGCGTCCAGCGCGGCGACCTGGACGACCTCGACGGCCTCCGCCGGGGCGCCGACGCGGCCGACGCCGTGCTCCACCTGGCCAACAAGCACGACTTCGCGAACCCGGCCGCGTCCAACGCCGCCGAGCGCGCCGCCGTGCAGACCTTCGCCGACACGCTCGCCGGCTCGGGCCGGGCGTTCCTGTTCGCGGCGGGCACCGCCGGGCTGGCGCAGGGCCGGCCCGGCACCGAGGCGGACACGTCGTCGGCCCACGGCCCCGACTCGCCGCGCGGCGGCGCGGAGAACCTCGCGCTGGAGTACGTCGACCGCGACGTGCGCGCCGTGAGCCTGCGCTTCTCGCCGACGGTGCACGGGGCGGGGGACCACGGCTTCATCTCCGTGATCGCCGACGCCGCCCGCCGGCACGGCGTGTCCGGCTACCCGGGTGACGGCGGCAACCGCTGGGCCGCCGTGCACCGGTCCGACGCCGCTCGGCTCGTCGCCCTCGGGCTGGCCAAGGCCCCGGCGGGCTCCCGGCTGCACGCCGTCGCCGAGGAGGGGGTCACCACCCGCGAGATCGCCGAGGCGATCGGCGGGGCGCTCGACCTCCCGGTCGCGTCGGTCGCGCCCGACGACGTCGTCGCGCACTTCGGCTGGATCGGCGGGTTCTTCGGCATGGAGGGAGCCGCGACGAGCGCCGCGACGCGCGAGCTGCTCGGTTGGACCCCGACGGGCCCGACGCTCGTGGAGGACATCGCCGCGGGCGCCTACTCGACGCCGATCGTCCGGTAGGTGCCGGGCCTAACCCCTTCGAGGCCTAAGTTTCTTCGCTCTGAGGCGACTC
>NZ_JBHVEG010000132.1:0-17895 GCF_042802395.1 Promicromonospora sp. NPDC057488 | reverse complement strand
GCCGAAGCCGGAGGGCGAGGACCCCGCACTCGACGGGGAGAGACGGATCAGTGCGGGCGGGGCACCCCGAAGTAGCCCTTCTCGGCCTCGCCGCTCTCCGCCTTGATCACGTGCATCACGGCGTTGATCAGGGCCAGGTGCGTGAACGCCTGCGGGAAGTTGCCCAGGTGCCGGCCGCTGCCGGGCTCGATCTCCTCCGCGTAGAGGTCGAGCGACGACGCGTAGCCGAGCAGCCGCTCGCACAGCGCGCGGGCCCGCTCCACCTCGCCGATCTCGACCAGCGCGGACACCAGCCAGAACGAGCAGATGGTGAACGAGCCCTCCTCGCCCTGCAGACCGTCGTCGGTCTCGTCGGTGCGGTAGCGCAGCACCAGGCCGTCCTCGGTGAGCTCGTCCGCGATCGCGAGCACCGTGGCCCGGACCCGCGGGTCGTCCGACGGCAGGAACCGCAGCAGCGGCACCAGCAGCAGCGACGCGTCCAGCGCGGGGTCGCCGTAGCGCTGCGTGAAGACGCCGCGATCGTCCACGCCCTTGGTGCAGATGTCGTCGGCGATCTCGTCGGCGATCTTCTGCCACGACTTGGCGTAGTCGGGCTCGTCGTACAGCCGCGCGAGCTTGGCGCCGCGGTCCATCGCCACCCAGCACATGAGCTTGGAGCTGGTGAAGTGCTGCGGCTCGCCGCGCACCTCCCAGATGCCCCGGTCCGGCTCGTGCCAGTGCTTCATGGCCTCCTCGACCTGCCGCTTGAGGATGGGCCACAGCGACTCGGGGAGCTGGTCGCGCGACTTGGCGTGCAGCCACACCGAGTCGAGCACCGCGCCCCACACGTCGTGCTGGCGCTGGTCGTACGCGGCGTTGCCGACGCGGACCGGCTGGGCGCCCTCGTAGCCGGACAGGTGCGGCAGCTCGAACTCCTCCAGCGTCTCCTCACCGCCCACGCCGTACATGATCTGGAGCTGCCGGTTGTCGCGGCAGACGTCCTGGATGAACGAGAAGAAGTCGTTCGCCTCGCGCTCCAGGCCCAGCGTGTACAGCCCCCACAGCGCGAAGGTCGAGTCGCGGATCCACGCGTACCGGTAGTCCCAGTTGCGCTCGCCGCCCGGGGTCTCGGGCAGGGACGTGGTCGCCGCGGCGATCAGCGCGCCGGTGGGGGAGTAGGTCAGCCCCTTCAGGGTGAGCGCCGACCGCTGCAGGTAGACGCGCCACGGGTGGTCGGGGAACGTGCCCTGCGTGATCCAGTCGCGCCAGAACCGCTCGGTGCGCCACATCGCGTCGAGGGCTCCCGCATAGGTGGTGGGCGGCTCCTGCGAGCCCCAGGACATCGCCACGAAGTGCTCGGCGCCCTGCGTCATCCGCGTGCGCGCCGTGGCCCGCTTGCCCTCCAGGCCGAACCGCAGGCTGGAGCGCAGGTGCAGGTCGGGCGTGGCGTCGCCGACGTGCGCGACGACGTCCGAGTACCCGCTGTTCTTGTACGCCCAGTCGACCTCGGCGCGCGCGTAGTCCGGGCGGGGCTCGCACTCGACCTCGAGGTCCACGGTGCCCGACACGCACTTGATGGTGCGCAGCAGGATGTGCTCGGCGTCGTCGTCGGTGGGGGTGCGGCGGTGCGTGCCCGAACGCGACTCCAGGTCGTGCCACGGCCCCATCAGCATGGCGTCCCGCACCACGAGCCAGCCCGTCTCGGTTTGCCACGTGGTCTCGAGGATCAGCGTGCCGGGCAGGTAGCGGCGTGCGACGGGCACGCGCACGCCGTGCGGGCCCACCCGGAAGTGGCCGGCTCCCCGGTCGAGGATCTTGGCGAAGATGCTGGGCGAGTCGGGGCGGGGCAGGCACATCCACTCCACGCTGCCCGACGGCGCGATGAGCGCGTTGGCCTCGCAGTCGGACAGGAAACCGTACTCACCGATGTGCGGGAACTTGCTGCGCCCGTCCCAGGTCTGCGGAAAGAGGCCCTCGCTCGATCTGTGACCTCTCACCGGGCCCGGGTTCACGGGCGTCGGCATCTGAGCACCCGCGGAGGGCGTGCCGGCGGAGGGAGCGGAGGGGGCGTCGGACCCCTGCGCGTCAATCGATTCGAGCGTCATGAGGATCAAGGGTTCCGCACTCTCCGCGCGCCTGGCAAGCCGGATCTGTGTGACGCGCGGAACCCGTCCGCATGCTCCACAAAACTGATTCCCGGGCCGTGTCGATCTGTCTGTTTCCCGTTCGACCTGTGGATGAGAAGGTCCCACCAGGGACCGGAAAACCACGAGGGAGAAGAAACCATGTCGAAGTACATGCTCATCATGCGAGCGACCGACGAGACCGTGACCGCCTACCAGAACATGGACTTCGAGAAGATCATGAACGACATGGGCGCGTTCAACGAGGAGATGATCAAGGCCGGCGTGCTGGTGGCCGGCGAGGGCCTCGAGGATGCCGCCGACTCCGTCGTCGTCGACTACTCCAGCGAGACGCCCGTGGTGACGGACGGGCCCTACGGCGAGACCAAGGAGCTGTTCAACGGCTTCTGGATCCTGGAGGTGGCCTCCAAGGAGGAGGCCGTCGAGTGGGCCAAGCGCGCGCCGCTGGCCGGTCCGGGCAGCAAGGCGGAGATCCGCAAGGTCACCGAGCTCGACCAGTTCCCGCAGGACAACGAGCACATCCAGAAGGAGCGGGCCTGGCGCGAGTCCACCGGCCAGCTCTGAGCCGGACCGGTAGCGAACGGGCTGGGAGGGAGCAGGGATGGACGACGACGCGGCGCGGCGGGCCGTCGAGGCGGTCTGGCGGATCGAGTCGGCGCGCATCGTCGGCGCCCTGACCCGCTACACCCGCGACTTCGAGCTCGCCGAGGACGTGGCCCAGGAGGCGCTCGCGGAGGCGCTCGTCTCCTGGCCGCGCGACGGCACGCCGCGGGACCCCGCGGCCTGGCTCATCGCGACGGCCCGGCGCCGGGCGATCGACGCCTACCGCCGTCGGGCGGGGCGGGACGAGCGGTACGCGGCGCTCGCCCACGGCCTCGCCGAGGGCGAGGTCGCGGTGGGCGGCCCGACGGCGCCCGGGCCGGGCGCCGGCGCGGGCGACCCGGGCGCCGAGCCGGCTCTGCTCGACCCCGACCGGATCGACGACGACGTGCTCGCCCTCATGTTCGTCTCGTGCCACCCCGTGCTGTCGCGGGAGGCGCGCATCGCGCTGACCCTGCGCGTGGTGGGCGGCCTGACCAGCGACGAGATCGCGCGCGCGTTCCTCGTGCCGGTCGCGACGGTCCAGGCGCGCATCACGCGCGCCAAGAAGACGATCGCGGCGGCGCAGGTCCCGTTCGAGGTGCCCGACGGCGCGGACCGGGCCGCCCGGCTCTCGTCGGTGCGGAACGTGCTGTACGTGATCTTCACGGAGGGCTCGTCCGCGACGTCGGGCGAGGACTGGATCCGGCACGACCTGGCGCGCGAGGCCGTGCGCCTGACGCGCGTGCTCACCCGGCTCGCCCCGGAGCCCGAGACCTTCGGGCTGCTCGCGCTGCTGGAGCTCACCTCCGCCCGGTTCCCGGCCCGGACGGGGCCGTCGGGGGAGCCGATCCTCCTGGAGGACCAGGACCGGCGGCGCTGGGACCGGGCGGCGATCACCCGCGGCCGGGCGGCGCTGCGCCGCGCCGTCGGGCCCGAGGGCATGGGCGCGTACGCGCTGCAGGCGGGGATCGCGGAGTGCCACGCGGTGGCCCGGTCCGTGCCGGAGACCGACTGGGAGCGGATCGTGCTGCTCTACGAGGCGCTCGGCCGCATCGCGCCCTCGCCGGTCGTCGACCTGAACCGGGCCGTGGCCGTGGCGATGGCGCACGGGCCCGACCTCGGGCTGCGCGTCGTGGACGGGCTGGCCGAGCAGGGCGTGCTGGCCGGTTCGCACCTGCTGCCCGGGGTGCGCGGCGAGCTGCTGTCCCGGCTCGGCCGCACCGCGGAGGCCCGCGGCGAGTACCTCCGCGCGGCCGAGCTCTGCGGCAACACGGCGGAGCGGGCGGTCCTGGAGTCGAAGGCGGCGGCCCTCCTGGCGCCCTGACCCGCCCCTCGGCGGGCCAGGGGGTCGGTCACGGGAGCCAGGCGAGGGTCTGTTCCGTCTCAGTCGTGGGGCGGTACTCGCAGCCCACCCAGCCCGCGTAGCCCGACGCGTCCAGCGTGCGGAAGAAGGACGTGAAGTCGATCGTGCCCGTGCCCGGTTCGCCGCGGCCGGGGGAGTCGGCCACCTGGACGTGGCCGACGGCGTCGATCACCCGCCCGATGTCCGCCACCACGTCCGCGCCGTTGTTGTGCAGGTGGTAGGCGTCGAAGAGGACGGCGGCGCCGGCGCCCACCCGGTCGGCCACGGCCAGCGCGTCCTCCAGGGTGCGCACCGGGTAGTCCCCGTTCTCGCCGTCGGTCAGGGGCTCGACCAGCACCGTCGCGCCGACGTCGCCGAGCGCGTCCACCGCGCGGCGCAGGTTGAGCGTGGCGGTCTCGTCCTGGTCGGCGGCCGGGACGCCGGGCAGGCGCTGCCCGTAGAGCGCGTTGACCCGGGCGCAGCCGGTCGCCTCGACGATGGTCCGGACGACCGCGAGGTTCGCCGCCAGCTCCGCGGTGCGGCCGGGATGGGAGACGACGCCGCGCTCGCCGGCGGGCATGTCCCCGGCGAACAGGTTGATCCCGGTCAGCCGCACGTCGGCGGCCTCGAGCGCGCTCACGAAGGCCGCCACCCGAGCCGTTGACGGGTCCGGGTCGGCGAACGGCCACCAGCACTCCACCGCCTCGAACCCGGCGGCGCGGGCGCGGGCGAACCGCTCCGGCAGCGGCACCTCGCTGAACAGGAGGGAGACGTTGGCGGCGAACCTGGGCATCGAACTCTCCGATCTCGGGGCATTGACCGTGACAGGTATATCGAAATACCCTTCCTCAGGCCAGGGTTGACACGCAAGCGAGATCAGCCTGATCAATCGTTAGATCATCGAACGAGGGAGTTCGGTCAGATGGCAGTCGTGGGCTTTGTCGGGCTGGGCGTCATGGGGCGGCCGATGGCGGCCAACCTCGTCCGCGCCGGGCACGAGGTACGGGCGTTCAGCCGGGGCGACGCGGGCCGGGCGAGCGCGGCCGGGCTCGGGGTACCGGTCGTGGCGAGCGTCCCGGAGGCGGTCCGGGGCGCCGACGTCGTGATCACGATGCTCCCCGACACCCCGGACGTCCGGGCCGTCGCGCTCGGCCCGGACGGTGTGCTCGAGCACCTCGCGCCGGCCGGTGCCTACATCGACATGAGCACCGTCGAGCCCGGTGCCGCGCGCGAGATCGCGGAGCGGTTCGCGGCGGCGGGCCACGACACGCTCGACGCACCTGTCTCCGGCGGGGAGGCCGGGGCGCGCGAGGGCACGCTCTCGATCATGGTCGGCGGACCGGTCGCCGCGTTCGAGCGCTGGCGCGAGCTGCTCGGGGCCATGGGGACCACCGTCGTACGGGTCGGCGACGCGGGCGGCGGGCAGGTGGTCAAGGCCGCCAACCAGCTCGTCGTCGCCACGCACCTCCAGGCGCTCGCCGAGGCCGTCGTGTTCCTGGAGGCCCACGACGCCGACGTCGCCACGGCGCTCTCCGTGATCGCCCGCGGGCTCGGCGGCAGCACCGTGATCGACCGCAAGGCCGACGGTGTGCTGGCCGGGGACTTCGAGCCCGGCTTCCGTGTGGCGCTGCACCACAAGGACCTGGGCATCGTCGAGGACGCCGCGCGGGCCCGCGGGGCGGTGCTCCCCGTGACTGCCGTCGTCGGACGGTTGGTCCAGTCACTCGTGCTGCGCGGGGACGGCGGTCTCGACCACTCGGCGCTGGTGACCCTGGCCCGCGAGCTGAACGGGGCGGTGGACCGATGAGCCTGACCACCCAGCGCCCGGGCACCGGCGAGCAGGTGCGCCCCGGCTGGTGGGACCAGCCGTTCGGGGTGTTCCAGACCAACCTCCGTGAGATCGACGCGGACCTCGACGTCGAGCGCACGCTGGACGCCGTCGAGGAGCACGGCGCGAACGTCTGGTTGCTCAACGTGGGCGGCATCCTCTCCCACTACCCGACGCGGCTCGACTTCCAGACCGCCAACCCTTACCTGGCCGGGCGGGCGAGCGGCGACCTCGTCGGGGACGCGCTGACGGCCGCCCGGCGCCGGGGCGTGCGGCTGCTCGCACGGATGGACTTCTCGAAGGTCGCGCCGGCGATCGCGGACGCGCACCCGGAGTGGCTCTACGTCTCCCCGGCGGGCGCGCGCCAGGAGTTCGAGGGCCTGGTCAGCGTCTGTCCCAGCGCCGGCTACCAGCAGGAACGCCTCTTCGACGTGCTCGACGAGGTGCTGGGCCGCTATGACGTGGACGGGTTCTTCTTCAACTGGTTCGGCTTCAACGAGGTGGACTACGCCGGCCGTGTGCACGGCGTGTGCCACTGCGCCGCGTGCGTCACCGGCTTTCGCGAGCACACGGGGCTCGACCGGCTTCCGGACCGCGCGGGCGACGCGGGCTACCGGCAGTGGCGGGGCTACGCCGCGGCGACGATCGAGGCGCTCACCGCCCGGGTCCGGGCCCACATCGCCGCGCTGCGCCCCGACGCCGGGCTCATCCTCGGCACGGCGGCCGACGTGCTGTTCCACGAGGCGAACAACGCGATCGGGCGCACCCTGTGGCCCTACGCCACCGGCGAGGCGGTCAGCGCGCTGCGGTCGGCGCGCCCCGGCAAGCCCGTGCTGGTCAACGCCGTCGCGTTCTGGGACATGCCGTACCGGCTGGCCGACGAGCAGCCCGAGATGCTCGGCCAGTACCTCGCCCAGGCGATCTCGCGCGGCGCCAACCCGTCGACCTACATCATGGGACCCACCGGCCGCATCGCCTACGGCGGCCTGTCCGCGGCCGCCGAGGTCACGCGGTTCCACCGCGACCACCGGCTCGACTACACCGGGCTCGCGCCCGCGGCCGAGGTGGGGCTCGTCCGGCCCGACCCGCTCGACGACGACGGCCGGTACGGTACCGGCACCGCCGAGCACCGCGGGCTGCTCGCCGGCCTGGTCGAACGGCACGTGCCCTTCGACGTCGTGCCCGCCGGGGCGCTGGAGTCCGTGGCCCTGCCCGAGCGCTTCCGGGTGCTCGTGCTGCCCGACCTGCCCTCCCTGTCGGCCGGCGCCGTCGCCGCCCTCGACCGGTTCGTCCGGGCCGGCGGCTCGCTGGTGGCCACCGGCCGCAGCGGCATCGGGACCGACGGGTCGGTGGTCGAGTGGTTCCCGGCGCAGGCCCAGACCGCCGTCGACACCGACCGGGACGTGGTGAAGTCGAGCTACGTCCAGCTGGACGACGCCTCCTCGGTCGAGGGCGCGCTGCTCGTGCCGCGGCACGGCCGCCACCACCGGGTGACCTGGCGGGCGGACGCCGCGGCGCGGTACCGCCTCGTCGAGCACGCCCCGTACGGCCCGCCGGAGAAGGCCTACGGCCACGTGCCGGGCACCGAGCCTGTCTGCGGGGAACGCCGGCACGGGTCCGGCACCGTGGTCCAGCTCCCCTGGGTGGTGGGCACGGCGTACCAGGACACCCGGCTGACCCGGCTGCGCGACGTCGCGGTCGACCTCGTCGTCGAACGGCTGAGCGACCGGCCCGGTGGCCGGCTGCCGGTCGTCGTCGAGGCGCCGGAGCAGGTCGAGGTCGTCGTCGGGCGCTCGGCGGCGGGGCTCGTGGTCCACCTGCTGAACCACTCCGGCCAGCGCGGCAACGGGTACGGCCCGGCGGTGCCCGTGCACGACGTCGTGCTGCGCGCGACCGGGCTCGCCGGCCGGCCGGCACGGGTGCTCGCGGGCGAGGCCACGGTGCAGGACGACGGCGCCGACCTGCTGGTCCGGATCGCCGCGGTGGCCGGGTTCGAGGTGGTCGTGATCGCGGACGGCGGCCCGGGGACCGACGACGGCCCGGCGAGCGAGGGAGGCACCCGTGGCTGAGGTCGTGGTGGTCCGGGGCGGCCAGGCCGAGCGGGTCGTGGAGCAGGTGCGCGCCGCGCACCCCGACGTCGTCGTCGCCACCGCGGACGACGCCGAGGCACTGCGCGCCGCGACCGTCGCGACGGGCCGGCTCACCGACGCCGAGGTCGCGGCGATGCCGCACCTGGCCTGGGTGCACTCGTGGGCCGCGGGCGTGGAGTCCGACGTCGGGCCCGCGCTGCGCCGTCGGGCGACGGGACCGGACGACCGGCCCGGCGTGCAGGGAGAGGTGACCGTGACGTCGTCCGCGGGCAACGGGGCGATCCCGCTCGCCGAGCAGGCGCTCATGCTCATGCTGATGCTCAGCCGCGAGGCGCTGCGCTGGGGCGAGGCCCAGCGGGCGCACCGCTGGGAGCGGTTCACGCACGACGAGCTGTCCGGCCGCACGGTCGGCGTCTACGGCTACGGCAACGTCGGGCGCGAGCTCGCGGTGCGGGCCCGGGCGTTCGGCATGCGCGTGGTGGGGCTGCGCCGTCGTCCCGCCGAGCCGGGCGACCCGGTGGACCGCATGCTGCCCCCGGAGGCGGTGGACGAGCTGGCCGCCGTCAGCGACTTCCTCGTCGTCGCGGCGCCGCTCACCGATCAGACGGCGGGCGCGATCGGCCTGCGGACGCTGCGCGCGCTGGGCCCGGAGGGGCACCTCGTGGTGGTCTCGCGGGGCGGGATCGTGCGCGAGGCCGACCTGGTCTCCGCCGTCCGCGACGGCGTGATCGCCGGGGCGGGCCTGGACGCCCACGCGACCGAACCGCTGCCGGCCGACTCACCCGTGTGGGACCTGCCTCGCACCGTCGTCACCCCGCACAACGGGGCCACGACGACCGCCACCGCGGACCGCGGCACGGCGATCTTCCTCGACAACCTGGACCGATGGCTCGCGCGGCGGCCGCTGCGCAACGTCGTCGACGTCGGGCGACTGCCCTGACACCGCCCGTCCCGGCACACCACTCCGTACAACGACGTACTGAAAGAAGGACACCATGTCAGACCTCACTCGCCGGTCGTTCCTCACGTGGACGGGGATGGGGGCGCTCTCGGTCGCCGCCATGTCCCTCGCTGGCTGCTCGTCCTCCGGCTCCTCGGGAGGCGGCGACTCGGTCCGCTTCGCCTGGTGGGGCGGCTCCGACCGGCAGCGCGCCTACCTGGCGGCGCTCGACGCGTTCACCGCTGAGCACCCCGAGATCAAGGTCGCCCCGGAGTTCGGCGACTACGACGCCTACCAGGAGCGCATGACCACGCAGATGGCGGCACGCGACGTGCCCGACGTCTTCTGGATCCCGTCACCCGCCGTGCTGACCTACCGCGACGCGGGGCTGTACCGCGACCTCGACGGCGTCGAGGGCCTGGACCTCGCCGCGTTCGGCGCGGACCAGGTCGAGACCTTCAAGCTCGGCGGCGAGCTGAACACGCTGCCCAAGTCGATCTTCAGCCCGGTGGTGCGCTGGAACACCACGTTCCAGGAGGAGGACGGGGTCTCCCTGCCCGACCAGCTCAGCTGGGACAGCCTGGCCGAGCTGCTCGTCGACTACGCGAGGAACAACGCGGGCGGCCGCAAGGGCACCACCTACGGCCCGTACCACGACATGCCGTTCGAGTCGTTCCTGCGTCAGCGCGGCGAGGACCTGTGGACCGAGGACGGCATGCTCGGGGCGAGCGTCGACGGCGTCGCCGCCTGGATCGACTGGTGGGAGAAGCTGCGGCTGGCCGGCGCGACGACCAGCGTGAGCGAGCAGGACGGCATCGAGCCGTCCTGGTCCCAGGTGGGCGACAAGGTGCTGCTCACCTTCGCCAACTCCAACCACATCGTCGACGACGCCCAGGCGTTCCCCGACCACACGTTCGACCAGCGCGACGTGCCGGCCGCCGAGGACGCCGCGGCGGGCTACCACTTCACCTACTACAGCCGGTTCGCCATGTACTCGGGCGTGCCGGACGACCGGGTGGCGGCGGCCGCCTCGCTGATGAGCTTCAACCTCAACTCGCCCGAGCTGCTGAGCCTGGTCGGCCTGTCGGCCGGCGCGCCGCCCAACGCGGAGCTGCTCGACGCGTATGAGCCCGACGCCACCCCCGACGAGCAGAAGGTCATCGCCATCACCCGCGAGATCGCCGGGACGGAGCAGCGCCCGCGGTTCGAGGCGCCGGCCGGGTCGGGCAGCTGGCGCGACCTCATGATCCGCGAGCTCGAGGAGGTCACGCTCGGCCAGAAGCGCGTGCCCGACGCCGCGGCGGCCTTCGTCGAGGCCGTCGAGGGCGAGATAGCGGGCGCATGATGACCCTGACCTCGTCGAAGGACACCGGGCGCCGGGAACCGGGGGCGCCCGGCTCGTCCGGCTCGTCCGGCGCCGCCGGGAGCAAGCCCCCGCGCGGCCGGACCAAGGCGTCGGGCGGCACCCGCGGCCAGGGCCTGGTGGCCCACATCTTCCTGCTGCCGTGGATGATCGGCATGGTCGGCGTCACCGCCGGCCCGCTGGTCGCCTCCCTGGTGCTGGCCTTCACCGACTACGACCTGCTGAGCACGCCGCAGTTCATCGGGCTCGACAACTTCGTGCGGATGGCGGGCGACGAACGCTTCTGGGCCGCCGTCCGCGTGACGCTCGTCTACGTGCTCGTGTCGGTGCCGCTGCAGCTCGGGTTCGCGCTGTTCCTCGCCGTCGTGCTCGACAAGGGGCTGCGCGGCCTGTCGCTCTACCGCAGCGCCTTCTACCTGCCCTCCCTGCTCGGCGGCAGCGTGGCCATCGCGATCCTGTGGCGGCAGATCTTCGGGGAGAACGGCCTGGTCAACCACGTCCTGGGCTGGTTCGGCATCGAGCTGGGCTCGTGGCTCCAGGACCCGTCGCTGGCGCTGTCCACCCTGGTGGTGCTGAACGTCTGGACCTTCGGCTCGCCGATGGTGATCTTCCTGGCGGGGCTGCGGCAGATCCCCGAGGAGCTCTACGAGGCCTCGATGATCGACGGCGCCGGCCGTGTGCGGCGGTTCTGGTCGATCACCATCCCGCTGCTCACGCCGATCATCTTCCTGAACCTGATCCTGCAGATGATCAGCGCCTTCCAGGCCTTCACGCAGGCGCACGTGGTCAGCGGCGGCAGCGGCGGCCCGCTCGACTCGACCCTCTTCTACACCCTGTACATCTACCAGCGCGGCTTCGTGAACTTCGACATGGGGTACGCGTCCGCGATGGCGTGGGTGCTGCTCCTGGTCATCGCCGCCGCGACCGCCGCGAACTTCATCGTGTCGCGGCGCTGGGTCTACTACGGAGACGAATGATGGCTGCCTCTCCCACCACCTCCGTGCCGCGGCAGGTCACCCGGCACGTGGTGCTCGTCGTGTTCGTGCTGCTCATGATCTATCCGCTGCTGTGGATGGTCGTCAGCTCGTTCAAGCCGAGCAACCTGATCCTCTCCCAGACGGGGCTGTTCCCCAGCGAGATCACGCTGGAGAACTACGCCGACGGCTGGGACGCGCTCGGCTCCCCGTTCAGCCTGTTCCTGGGCAACTCGCTGCTGATCGGCGTCGGCTCCGTGCTCGGCAACCTGTTCTCGTGCTCGCTGACGGCCTACGCCCTGGCCCGGCTCAACTTCAAGATGAGCAAGGTGTACCTCGCGCTCACCCTGATGACGATCATGCTGCCGTTCCACGTGCTGGTGATCCCGCAGTACATCCTGTTCGCGGACCTGGGCTGGATCAACACCTACATCCCGCTGCTGCTGCCCAAGTTCCTCGCCACGGACGCCGTGTTCATCTTCCTGATGGTGCAGTTCATCCGGTCGCTGCCGCGTGAGCTCGACCAGGCCGCGATGATCGACGGCGCCGGACCCTTCCGCATCTTCTGGTCGGTGATCCTGCCGCTGATGCAGCCCGCGCTCATCACCACGACGATCTTCACCTTCATCTGGACGTGGAACGACTACTTCGGCCCGCTGCTGTACCTGACCCGGACCGAGCTGTACACGGTCCCGGTGGCGCTGAAGTCGCTGGTCGACACCGAGACGCAGAGCGGCATCGGCACGATGTTCGCCATGTCGCTGCTGTCCCTGGTGCCGATCGTCCTGTTCTTCATCTTCGCTCAGCGCTACATCATCAAGGGCATCGCGACGACGGGAATCAAATGACTGCTGCGCGCACCGGACTGGACGGCACCCACCGCTGGACCCAGCTCACCTTCGTGGAGAACGACCCGCTGGACTTCGACCTGGACGAGTGGGCCGACGTCATCGAGCGGACGGCGTCCACCGCGGTCTGCATCAGCGCGGGCGGCTACGTCGCGTACTACCCGACCAAGGTGCCGCTGCACCATCGCAGCACCTACCTGGGCGACCGGGACCTGCTCGGCGAGGTCGTCGACCTGGCCCGCTCGCGCGGGATGGCCGTGATGGCCCGGGTGGACCCGCACGCGGTGCACCGCGACGTCGTCGAGCGGCGGCCCGAATGGATCGCACGGACCGAGGACGGGGAGCTCCTGGAGCACTGGGCGATGCCCGGCATCTACCTCACCGACGCGTTCGGCGGGTACAGCTGGGAGCTCACGACCGAGGTGCTCCGCGAGATCGCGCGGGACTACGACGTCGACGCGCTGTTCGCCAACCGGTGGCAGGGGCACGGGCCCGGGTACACCGAGTCGACTGCGGCGGAGTTCCGGGCGGAGACGGGGCGCTCGCTGCCGACCTCGGCCGACCCGGCCGACGGCGAGGCCTGGGCGGCCTACCGCGCCTGGCGCCGGACCCGGCTCAGCGAGCTGGTGGCGCACTGGGACCGGGCCGTGCAGGACGTGGCGCCGGCCGTGCGGTTCGTGCCCAACCTGGGCTCGTTCACCGCCGCCGACCTGGAGCCGCGGGTCGCCCGGTCGGTGCCGTTCCTGCTGGTGGACCACCAGGCGCGCGGCGACGGCGAGGCTCTCTGGTCGGCGGGCCGGGACGCCAAGCGGGTACGCGCGCTGCACCCGGGCAAGCCGGTCGGGCTCATCACCTCGGTCGGGCCGGAGTCGCACGACTTCCGGTGGAAGGACTCGGTCAACGCGGCTGTCGAGACCACCGGGTGGATCGTCGACGGGTTCGTGCACGGCGCGTTCCCCTGGTTCACCAAGTTCGCCGCCCGGATCCCCGACCCGCGCTGGATCCCCGCCGTCGAGCGCGCGTTCGGGCTGCACCGCACGGTGTCCGCCGACCTCGCCGAGTCCCGGCCCGTCGCCGAGGTGCTCGTGTGGGACGCCGACGAGCGCGGCGCACCCGCCCCGGTGCGCGACGCCGCGTCCGGCGTCTACCAGGCGCTCGTCGAGCTCGGCGTCCCGTTCGAGTACGTGGGCCCGGGGTCCCTGGCGGCGCTGTCGCGGCCCGGCGTGCGGCTCGTCGTCGTGCCGGAGGTGCCGACCGTCGACGAGGCCGGCGCGGACGCCCTGCGGGCCTTCGCCGAGGGTGGGGGAGCGCTCCTGCTCACGGGCGGCGGGCCCGACGTCGTGGGGCGCGGCCCGCTGGTCACGGAGCTGCTCGGGGTCGACGTCGTCGAGCGGCGTGGCGGGATCGTGCGCAACAACTACGTGCAGCGCGAGCCCGGGGGAGCGCTGCAGGACGGCTTCGGCGACGCCCGGCGGGTCGTTGGTGGTACCCGGCTGGTGCGGTTCGCCGTGCCCGACGGCGCGGGCAGCCTCGACGTGTCCTGGCGGTTCGTGCCCGACCATCCCGACCTGCCGATGGAGGAGGTCTACCCGCGGTCGGAACCGTCGGACCCGGCGGTGCTCGGCGGCGCGGTCGGCGCGGGCCGCGTCGACGTGGTCGGCTTCAACGTGGCCGAGCTGTACTGGCAGGCGCTCCAGGCTGACCACCTGACGTTGCTGGACAACCTCGTGCGCCGCGGGCTGGGCGGGCGGGGCGCGGTCGAGCTGCGCGGCCGGGGGGTGCTCGACGTGGCGACCTGGGCCGGCGACCGGTCGTTCACGGTGCTCGCCGCCAACCTGACCGACCCGATGATGATGCGCGGGCAGCGCCGGGCGGTCTCGCCGCTCGAAGGTATCCGGGTCGTGCTTGACCTCGACCGGGTCGGGGCGCTCGCCGGCGGGCCGGTCCCGGCGGACCGGCTGCGGGTCCGCGTGCTGGCCGGCGGGGTGTGGGCGGATGCCGAGGCGCGTGTCGCGGAGGGGACGGCCGAGGTGCCGCTGCCGCCGGTCGAGGAGCTCGCCGCGGTCCGCCTCACCTGGTGACGCCGAGATAGAACCAGAGCGAAGTAGAACCAGAGCGAGATAGAACCGCAGCGTGGCTGCGGTTCTATCTCGCCCTGGTTCTATCTCGGCCAGGTCGGGGTTGGTCAGCCGCGGGCGGGACCGGTCGAGCCGCGGACGATCAGCGCCGGCTGCTCCAGCGGCACGGGTTCCTCGACCGTCTCGCCCAGCAGCGTCAGCAGCTTGGCCGCGGCCGCGCGCCCGCGCTGGAACGCGAACCGCTGGACCGTCGTCAGCGGCGGGTCCACCCACTCGCCCAGCGTGAGGCCCTCGAAGCCGACCACGGAGATGTCGTCGGGCACCCGGAGCCCGGCCGCCTGGATGGTGCGCATCCCCGCGATCGCCATGGTGTCGGTGCCGTACAGGACCGCTGTCGGCCGCACGTGACCCGCCAGGAGCGCCGCGGTCTCCTCGGCCGCCCGGGCCGGCGAGTACTCGACCGGCACGACGGCGTGCGGGCGCAGCCCGTGGTCCGCCAGCCGCCGGACGAACGCCTCGCGGCGCAGCTCGGGGAGCACGAAGTGCCGGGGCCCGCTGATGAACGCGACGCGCTCGTGGCCCAGCGACACCAGGTGGTCCACGGTCTCCGCGATCCCCGCGCTCGGCGGGTCGGCGTCCACGTACTCGATGGCCCCGGGCTCCCACGGGGCGCCGACGAGCACCGCCGGGAGGCCGAGCCGCGACATGAGCTCGGGCCGGGTGTCGCCGATCCGGGAGTTGGTGAGGATGATCCCGTCCATCCGCTGCCGCTCGGCGAGCGTGCGGTAGAAGTGCTCCTCGTCGTGCTGCCCGGTGATGAAGACGTTGAGCAGCAGCCCGTACTCCCGCGGGCTCAGCACCGACTCGATGCCCGAGATGAAGTCCATGTTCCCGGCGCCGACGCCGGGGACCTTGCTGTCGCTCGTCAGCACCAGCCCGATCGCCTGCGCGCGGGCCGTGCGCAGGGCGATCGCGGCCGCGCTGGGCCGCCAGTTGAGCTTGCGCGCCGCCTCGCGGATGCGCTCGGAGGTGGCCTCCGAGATGCGGCCGTTGCCGTTGAAGACCTTGGACACGGCACCCGCCGAGACACCCGCCAGCGCGGCCACGTCGGTGATCGTCACCCGGCCGCTGCCGCGCGGCCCGGGCGGCGTCTTCGGTGCTGTCATGGGGCGCTCATCTCGAGCGCAATCTTACGTGGTCAATCGGTGAACCAAAGGAATTCAGCGCACCCGCAGCGTCGCCACCAGGACACCCGTCAGGCACAGCGCCCCACCCACCAGCGCGACCGGGGTCGGCACCTCGCCCAGCAGCGCCCAGGACATGAGCACCGCGAGCGGCGCGGCGGCGTAGGTCGCCGCGCCGAGCCGCCCCGCCGTCGTCCGCGTGAGGGCGTAGCCCCAGGTGACGAACGCGATCGCGGTGGGGAAGACGCCCAGGTAGACGACGCTCAGGGTGGCGGACGCCGGGGCCGCGGCGACCTCGGCCAGGAGCACCGGCGTGAACGGGAGGCACGCGATCGTGCCCGCCAGGCAGCCCAGCCAGGTCATGGTCAGGGAGTCGACCTGCGGCAGCAGCCGCTTCTGCAGGATGGTGCTCCCGGCGTAGACGACGGCGGCCGCCAGCCCGAGGAGCACGCTGACCACGTCGGAGGCACCGCTGGAGGTGGCCAGCGCGATGCCGGCGACGCCCGCGAACGCGATGCCGATGCCGGCCAGGAGCCGCGCGGGGAAGCCCTCGCCCAGGGAGATCCCGGCGAACACCGCGATGAGGATCGGCGCCAGGCCCACCAGCAGGGAGGCGGTGCCGGCGTCGAGGGTGCGCTCCGCGGCGTTCAGGGCGAGGTTGTACAGCCCGAACCACAGCACGCCCCAGACGGAGACGCCCACCAGCGCCCGGCCGCGCGGCAGCCGGAGCTTGCCGGCCAGGCCGGCGATGACCGTGAGCGCGAGCGTGCCCACGAGGATGCGGCCCAGGGTGAGGGCGCCCGGCGTGTAGTCGAAGCCGGCCGACCGGATGCCGATGAACGCCGAGCCCCACAGGACGACGGTCACCGCGGCGGCCGCCGGGACGAGCCAGCGGTTCGTCGCCGGCGGGGCGGCCGGGGCGGGCGGCGGGGCAGCCGACGAGGTGGAAGGAGTGACGGCGGTGCTCATGCCCGGAACTCTGCCCGGCGCGAGCGGCGAGGTCTGGCGGCTATCGGCCGTGGCGTTGGTCATGGTGCGATCCTGGCCCCGAACTACTGTGAAGCACCAGCGACTATTCCTTCATCTGGATTCAGTCTCGCTGTACAGTGGCCACATGCTCGACGTCCACCGCCTCCGCGTCTTCCGCTCCGTCGTCGCGTCCGGTTCCATCGGCGCCGCGGCGGCGAACCTCGGGTACACGCCGTCCGCCGTCAGCCAGCACGTCTCCGCGCTCCAGCGCGAGACCGGGCTCAAGCTGCTGGCGCGGCACGGCCGCGGCATCCGGCCCACGGCCGCCGGGCGTGCCCTGGCCGCGCAGGCCGACGGGGTGCTCGAACGGCTCGGCGAGGCCGAGTCCATGGTGGCCGACCTGCGCGCCGGCCGGACCGGCTCGCTCTCGATCGCCTACTTCGCCTCCGTCGGCTCGGCCTGGCTGCCCGACGTGGTCCGCGTGATCACGACGAGCTTCCCGGGTGTGCGTCTCGACCTGGAGCTCGCCGAGCACATCCCCGACAAGACCGAGGACCGGGCCGACCTGCAGGTCGCCGTGGCCCAGACGGGGTTCGACCCCGGCAGCGGGTTCACGGCCCACCACCTGCTGGACGACCCGTACGTCGCCGTCCTGCCGCGCGGTCACCGGTTCGCCGACCTGCCGGAGATCGAGCTCGCCGAGCTGGCCGACGAGTCGTGGGTGGACAACGACTTCGCACGGGGCTGGTGCCGGCGCAACCTCCTGGAGGCGTGCACCGCCGCGGGGTTCAGCCCCACCTTCCACGTCGAGGCGCACGACTACCCGACGGCCGTCGCGTTCGTCGAGGCCGGGATCGGCATGACGGTGCTGCCCGAGCTCGGCGCGGTCCAGCTCCCGGCCGGCACCGTGGCGGTGCCGGTGGTGCGGCCCACCCCCGTGCGCTCGATCTATGCCGTCGTGCAGGACGCCGTGGCGCACACCCCGCCCGCGATCGCCGCGCTGGAGGCGCTGCGCCGGGCCGCCGTCGCTTCGCGGGCAGCGGTGGTGGCCGCATAGGGTGGGCAGGTACCCGACGCCGGGCAATCGGCGTCATCCCGAGCGAGAGGCAATCCTCGTGACCACGCTTCCTACCGCCTCCGGGTCCTTCGGCGACAAGCCGGAGCTGACCTTCCCCGAGGGTGGCGCGCCCTCCGGCCTGCAGGTGCAGGTGCTCTCCGAGGGCAACGGGCCGGTCGTCGAGTCCGGCCGCACCATCGTGGTGAACTACCTGGGCCAGACCTGGGGCGGCCACGTGTTCGACAACTCCTACGACCGCGGCACCACGATCGACTTCCCGATCGGCGTCGGCGCCGTCATCGGTGGCTGGGACAAGGGCATGGTCGGCCAGAACGTCGGC
Source organism: Promicromonospora sp. NPDC057488 (assembly GCF_042802395.1). Lineage (NCBI taxonomy): Bacteria > Bacillati > Actinomycetota > Actinomycetes > Micrococcales > Promicromonosporaceae > Promicromonospora > Promicromonospora sp. NPDC057488. Next base: position 177 of record NZ_JBHVEG010000132.1, on the reverse strand, counting down.
TCGCGCCTGCTGCTCTCGATCCCGCCGGAGCACGGCTACGGTGCGCGCGGCGTGCCGCAGGCCGGCATCGGCGGCGGTGACACGCTCGTCTTCGTGGTGGACGTCGTCGACGTCAAGTGACGCGTCCCTGAACTGACGAGTGCGGGGTGTCCGCCGGGCCGATGGCTCGACGGACAC
>NZ_JBHVEG010000131.1:0-18037 GCF_042802395.1 Promicromonospora sp. NPDC057488 | reverse complement strand
GGAGCACCGCGGCCCACGCCGCGGTGCTCCTGCGCTCTGGTTGCTAGTACGGCCGGATGTAGACCGCGTAGTCCTGCCACTGCTCGGTATAGCGCACAGGACTGCCGTAGTTGGCGGCCTCGACCACCATGCCGTCGCCGGCGTAGAGGGAGACGTGGCCCTGGGTCCAGACGATGTCGCCGGGGATCGGCGAGGAGACCTGGTACCCGGTCGCCACCATCGACGACGAGGAGTGCGGCAGCTCGACGCCGAGCTGCGCGTACACGTACTTGATCAGGCCTGAGCAGTCGAAGCCCGTGGCGGGCGAGCTGCCGCCGTACGCGTAGGCGATGCCGATGTACTGCATCGCGATCGAGATGGCCTGGGCCCCGATGGACCCGTCGGACGCGTAGTCCGGTGTGGCCTCGGCGGCGGTGCTCGTCGCGGTCACCGAGGCTGTGGTCTCCACGACTGGCTCTGGTTCCGGCTCGGGCTCGGGAGCGGGGGTGACCTTGACGGCCTTGCTCTCGATCTTGAGCCGTGCGTCGTTCGCGACCTGCACCGCCGGTGCTGTCGCGACCTCCTTTGCCAGCCGGTTCGAACCTTCTCCCACGACCGCGTGTGCGCCGGGGGCGAACGCTGTTGCGAGAAGTCCGGATGATGCCGCGATCACAGCGCCCGAACGGGCTGCGCTGCGAGTCACGGACATGAAGTGAGTGCTAGGAGCGTGATCGGCGCGGTGTCGACCGCGTCGGACGGTGGTACTCACCGAAGTTCTCCAAGTCGCCGGTTGCGCGGTCCCGTACCGGTCTGGGGAATGGGGTCCGCGGCTGTGCCTCCGGTGGCGCAGCGAATCCGACGCTACATACGGGTACCCACCTTGTCTCGATCAGATAACACTTGTCGTGAAGTATCGGCCTGTCCGAAACGCGCGTAACTTTTCGACCAGATGCCTTTTCCCAGCGTAAGGAGCATTTTCAACACCGAAATGCGGTCCTGACGGCTATGAAAAGACAGTGGACGAAATGATGCGACACGCGCCTCTCCGGCGGTGTGTCACGTCTTGTTCCGTGCTCTGAGCTCCGCCTCCGACCTCAGGTCGGCCAGCAGGGTGTCGGCCAGCTCGCGCGCCCTCGGCCCCGCCGCCAGGTCGGTCAGTCCCGCGAGCATCCCGCTCCGGGCCACAGCCGTCGTGACGTCGCACGCGGCGCCGCCGTGCTGCCCCGCGCCGGGCAGCGGGGTGATCCGGTGGGCGGTCCCGGTCCGCACGCCTGGGGTGCTGCTGCTCGACCACGAGAAGCCCTGGCCCTCGGTGAGGCCGTCCACCTCCCAGGTCGCCGCCGGCAGCCCGGGCTGCTCGACCTCGACGCGCGCGCCCACGACGATCGCGCGCTCGGGGCCCAGGACCGTCACGCGGCTCATGGCGCCGGTCCAGGCGGGCATGCGCTCGACGTCGGACAGGACCTGCCAGACGACGTCGGCGGGCGCCTCGATCCGGACACTGGTGCTATAGGCATGAGCCACGGGCCCCAGGCTACGCCGGGCCGGGGAGCGTCCGGCGCGGCCTGGGGCCCGTGGCGGGCCTTCGGGTGAGGTGCCTGGTCAGGACCCCGCGGAGAGCACGATCGTGACCGGCTCGCCCCAGGCGACGAGTGCGTTCTTGGCGGGATCGGACGAGACGACGGTCCCTTCGGGCGCCGTCTCCGCCTTCTCCTCCGTGAACGTGCAGGCCAGGTGCTTCTGCAGGCACACGACCTCGACGTCCTCCCGGGTCATCGAGACGAGGTCGGGGATCTCGATGACGCTGTCCGCGATCTCGTCGGGCAGGTCCGTGAACTCGGTCGTCAGGTAGATGTCCGTACCGTGCTTCGTGTCCTGCGTCTCGAGCGGCAGGTTCCGCGTCTCGTCGTAGATCACGGTCCGCATCCTGTCGTCGTCGGCGTACTGATACGTCGCCGCGGTGCCCGGCCGGTCCTCCGAGTCTCGGACGTCCTCCTCGACCTCGACGTCGTCGAGGTTCGTGAGCACCTCCCACGCCGCGGCCCGCAGCTCCGGTGAGGCCGGTGCCTGGGTGGCCAGGCGGGCCGCGACGTCGCGCAGCTGCTCCAAGCCGTAGCTCGACGGCGCGTCGACGTCGTCGTAGTTGCCCAGCAGGGCGTCGTGCAGGGCCTCCGGATCGGTCGGGAGCGCCGCCATCTCCGCCCAGGTGTAGCTGCGGGTGTGGCCCTCGATGTTGATGTAGTCGCCGAGAACCACCAGTGCGGGGCCGCTCGCAGTGAGCTCGAAGCTGATGCCGTCGCCGTACCAGCTCTCGCTGCCCAGCGTGCTGCCCAGCGGCGCCTCGGGTTCGGACCCCCCGCCGGTCTGGCCGGTCGCGCCCCGGGTCACGACGTGGAAGTACGTGGCATCCCGCCAGCCCTCGGGCGGCACCACCGGTTCCATGGACGGGTAGCTGGGCAGCTCGGTCAGGCTGTCGCCCGCGCTCGACGTCAGCGGCGGCCCGGTCGGCGACGGCGACGGCTCGACCGGCATCGTCGTCGAACCACCGGGCAGGACGGTCCCGAGCTCCAGCGTGCTGGCCACCCAGGCCCCGCCCCCGAGGGCCAGCGCCAGGGCCAGGGTGAGGCCGCCCGCCCGGGCGGCCCGCCGCCGTCGGGCAGCGGGGACGACGCGCGTCACGTCGACGTCGATCCTCGGCGCGACCCGCGTGACCTGCGTGCGCAGGCTCTCCGCGAACTGCTCCTCGTCGTTCATGACCCGCTCCTCTCGTGGTTCGTGCGTGATGTCGTCGTGCGGGCCGGGTCGGTCGCGTCGAAGCCCCGCAGGATCTCGCGCAGGCGCACGAGGCCGCGGGACGCCGTGGACTTGACCGTGCCGACCGAGACGCCGACCGCGTCGGCGACCTCGCGCTCCGGCAGGCCCTCCAGGTGCCGGAGCACCACGATCCGGCGTTGCTTGGTGGGCAGCAGGCGCAGCGCGCGGACCAGGCGGTCGCGCTCGGCGTGCGCCTCGGCGGCGCTCCGGCCGTCCTGCGCCCGCTCGGGCAGGGCGTCGGCGGACATGAGGACCTCCCGGCGCCGCCTGCGCCACCCGTCGACCCGCAGGTTCGCCAGGACGCGCCGCGCGTACGCGAGCGGCTCGCCCTTACGGGCCTTGGGCCAGGCCAGGTACGTCTTCATCAGGGCCTGCTGCACCAGCTCCTCGGCCTGGTGCGTGTCGCCGCACAGCAACCAGGCGGTGCGGGCCAGCGCCGGCGCGGACCGGGACATGAAGGCGGCGAACTCGGCCTCGGTGTCTCCCGCGACCACGACGTCGACCGCTTCGCTCCCGTGGGCCGCGCCGGGGGCCTGGACCGGATCGGGGCTCGAGCGCCCCGCGACCATTGGCATGCTCATGCCTCCTTCACGGTCGAGGGCGGCGAAAGGTTGAGCGGGTCACCCGACGGTGTGTCGGTGTGCTTCCGTATCCTCGCGGCATGGCCACCCACCGGCTCACCGTGCAGCAGGCGCGCCGCGTCGCCCTGCGTGCCCAGCTCCTCGACGCCCGCCGGCCGGTCGACCTGGTGCACCTCGTGGAGGACCTCACCTACCTCGCCGTCGACCCGACGTCGGCCGTGGCCCCGGCGGTGGACCTCGTGGCCTGGTCGCGGCTCGGGAACGAGTACTGGGTCGGCGCGGTGGACGACGCGATCACCGACCGCATGCTCTTCCAGCTCCGCGGCACCGTGCGCTCGATGGGCGACCTGCCGCTGTACCTGGAGCAGATGGCGCAGTGGCCGCAGAACGAGACCATGCGGCAGTGGCTCGCGGACAACGCTGACTTCGAGCGCGAGGTGCTGGCGCTGGTCGAGGCGGAGGGGCCGGTGCTCGCCAAGGACGTGCCCGACACGGCCCGGGTGCCGTACACGTGGGGCGCCGAGGGCTGGAGCAGCCGGCGCAGCGTGGCCGAGATGCTCGAGGCGCTGAACATGCAGGGCAAGCTGGCGATGGTGGGGCGCAAGGGGCGCCAGCGCCTGTGGGACCTCGCCGAGCGGGTGTATCCCCAGGTCGAGGCGGTGCCGCTGGAGGAGGCGCTGCGCGAGCGGGTCGACCGGCGGCTGGCCGCGGAGGGCATCGCCCGCAAGCGGGCGCAGGGCCGCTCGGGCGACGGCGCCTGGTGGGTGGACCTCCCGGGCGAGGTGGTCCAGGTCGAGGGGTGCGACGGCGAGTGGCGCGTCGACCCGGAGCTGCTGGACCACGCGGACGACGACTTCGAGCCGCGCACCGCCCTTCTGTCCCCGTTCGACGCGCTCGTGGCCGACCGGCCGCGGCTGCTCGACCTGTTCGACTACGAGTACACGCTCGAGATGTACAAGCCGAAGGGGAAGCGGCGCTGGGGCTACTTCGCGCTGCCGATCCTGCACGGGGAGCGGTTCGTGGGAAAGCTCGACGCCAAGGCGGACCGCAAGGAGGGCGTGCTGAACGTCTTCGCGGTGCACGAGGACCTGCCGTTCGACGGGGCGACGACGGACGCGGTGCACGCCGAGGTGGAGCAGCTCGCGGCGTGGCTGGGGCTGGGGCGCGTCGACTACGCCCGAAGTGGTTGAATCTTTCAGTAATCTAGAGCGCCGCGAAATCGGACTATCATCCGCCACGTGACATCGCAGATGATGGTTGACCTCGTACCGGTGGGCGAGGACGTGCTCGAGGACCTGCTCGCCCTGGCCGTGGCCGAGGCCCAGCCCGGCGAGGTGATGCCGCCCGCGTCCGGCGAGTCGGCCGACGAGGCGCGCACCACGTGGACCGAGCTCCGCAAGGGAGCCTTCCGTGAGTACCACCGGCGCTGCCGGCTCAGCGTGACCGCACCGGTCCCCGAGGTGACCTGGGCGGTCAGGGCCCGGGGACGCATCGTGGGCGCCGCCCGCCTCGCCCTGGTCGACGGCGACCCGGACGCGCGCGAGGTGGGGCTCTGGCTCGGCGAGTCGCACCGCGGGCAGGGCATCGTCGGCGAGGTCGCCTACTGGGCGGTCGCCGCGGCGCAGACCATGGAGGCCCGGCGGCTGGTGGCCCGCACGGTGGCGACCCCCGCCGCGCTCCGGTCGCTGGAGCGCATCGGCTTCGAGGTGGTCGAGCACGACGACGGCCTGCTCGGCACGATCACGCTGCCCTGACCTGGTCGGCATCCCGCACCGAACGAGGTCAGGGCAGGGTCAGCGCGGTCAGGTCCGCGCGCGTGCCCGCGAAGACGTTGAGGTCGATGTACGGCTCCACGCCGTCGTACCCCGGCAGCCGGTCGCGGTTCGAGTACTGCCAGATCGTCCAGTCCCGGCCGTCGGAGAGCCTAGGCGTCCAGGCGACCGACCGGATCCAGATCGGCAGGTCGGGGTAGCGGTCGGCCAGGTACAGGTCGTACGCGTCCTCGGTCGCGTACACGATCGGCGGCACGCCGTAGTGCTCCTCGATGCCTGCGACCAGGGGGTCCAGGATCGCCCGCACCTGCTCGGGGGCCGGCGGGTCCTGGAAGTACGGGCCGTAGAACTCCAGGTCGATCACTGGCGGGAGCGTGCCCGGGGTCGCGGGCACCTCACGCGCGAGCTGCGCGGCCTGCTCCGCGCCGGGACTCTCGAAGCTCATGAAGTGGTACGCCCCCACGAGCAGGTCCGTGCGGTTCGCGGCCGCCCAGTTCTCGGCGAACCGGGGGTCGGTGTGCGAGGCGCCCTCGGTGGCCTTGATCCACGCGAAGTCGAGGTCCTGCGCCGCGAGCACGTCCCAGTCGATCTCGCCCTGGTAGTGCGAGACGTCGACGCCGCGCACGTCGTGAGCCGCCGCCGGCAGCCGGCTCGGCCAGACGATCCCGGTCGCCACGAGCCCCCCGAGGACGGCGACGACGGCGGCCGCGGCCGCCGTCGTCCACAGGGCTGTGCGCGGACCGGTGCGCGGAGCCGGCCCGGAGGGGCGGCCTTCGGTGGGGCGAGGCATCCCCGGAGGCTAGCCGCGGGGTCTCGGCGCGACCAGCAAACGGGCTACTCGCCCGTCGCGCCACCCGCTATCTCGGCGGCGATGTCCAGGTGGCCCGCGTGCCGGGCGTACTCCTGCAGCACGTGGAAGCAGATCCAGGCGAGCGTGGGCGGGTCCTCGGTGAACCGGCCGCCGAGCGCGCCGTGCTCCGCCGGGTCGTGCGCGGCGAGCACCTCGCGGGTCGACACGCCCCCGGCGTGCAGGCGGTCGAGGAGCTCGGTGAGGCCCACGCCGTCGGGCACGGCCCACGGCCCGTGCGGGTCCTGTTCCGCGTGGTCGCCCCACGGGTCGTCGACCTGCTCGCCCAGGAATCCCCAGCGGAACCAGCGCCGCTCCATGTGCACCAGGTGGATCAGGAGCTCCAGCGGCGACCAGCCGGACGGGAGCCGGGAGGCGCGCAGCTCCGCGTCGGACAGGGTGCGCAGCTTCCGGTCCACGGTCTGCCGGTAGTAGTCCAGGTAGGCGGTGAAGAGCACCGGGGTCTCGGCGGAGTCGAGCCGCGGCTCGCGGTCGGAGAGGGGCATGTCGCGAGGCTACGTCGCGGAGCCGGAAACTCCTCCGGATCCGTACCGCGAAGTGCTGTGACATCGGCGCGGCAGCCGCGTCTGTAGTGCATGACCGCGACGAAGAGCAGGACCTACGGACTGGCCTCGAACCCCTCGGAGTGGGCCGCGCACCGCCGCGCCGTCGTCTTCTCCGTGCACCGGATGTTCCCGGGCGTGGACGCCGAGCGCGCCGCGACCGAGGGCCTGGGCGAGCTGTGCCGCCAGATCGTGATGCGCGGCGCCGTCGACCGCCCCGCCGTCGTGTGGTGCGAGGCCGCGATAGCGGCGGCCGCGCGCCTGCGGGTCGAGAGCGGCGTCGCGGCGTGAGCCGGAGGTGGTGCGTCCAGGCGCGGACACCCCGGACCCACCCGCGGATGTCGGACGCACAGGCCCAGGGGACCTGTGCGCCCGACGCCGGGATCAGCGCGTACTGCCGACCTCTGCCACGAACCGAGCGGCGCGTTCGCGCAGACCGGCGATGCGGCGGTCGGTGATCAGCTCACGCATGGCCGGGTCGTTGCCCGCCTCCGTGAACGTGGGCGTGCGCCGCACGTTGCGGGAGCAGGCGAACTCGGTGCAGATCAGCGTGCCGATCGTGTTGCCGTTGCGCCCGGACGCGCCGCCCCGCTTGGCGACGTACAGGGAGACGTCCTCGGTGACGACGACGTCCTCGCACCAGGCGCAGACGCCCTTGGTGCGCTTGCCGCCCGCCTTGGCGTCGGTGGAGCGCAGCAGCACCCCGGTCGGTTCGCCGTCGAGCTCGAGCACCACGTACGCGGACAGCGGCGCCTTGCGGTCGCGCCATCCGAGGTAGTCGAGGCGCTCCCAGTCGAGGGCGTCGAGGTCGGGCAGGGTCGCCTGCGCGGCCTCCCGCTTGCTCGCGTTCAGGAAGGACGCGCGGATCTGCTTCTCGGTCATGGGGTTCATCAGGATTCTCGGCTTCCGGTCGTGCGGAAACCACCGGTCGGCGCCCGTCGTCGGGCGCGCACGACGGCGTCACGGTCACCGACACGTGTCGGTCACCGGGCCGGCCGGCGGCAGGGCAGGGGACGATGCCGCGCCCGCCCTCCGAGCCGTGTTACCAGGTCAGAGAGCTGTAGCGCGGGTCCGGGCGCTGCCCGAGCAGGCCGAGACGGCCGCCCCGCATCCCGCGGTGTGTTCCCGCATCTCTCGCTCCTCGTGGTCGACCGGTCAGTGCGTGACCAGTGCGTCGGCCGGGCCTGTGCCACACGGCCGACACTCGATGCTACGACACCGTTGCCGCGTGGCACATGTGCTTTTCCACACGTGCCGCCAGGCTGTGCCCTCACGCGGCGTGAGGTTCAAGTGGCGCCATGATCGCGTCGCGTCAGCGGGTGGGCTGCAGCTCCGCGTCCGGCGCCTGCGCGGCCTCCCGCTCGGCCGGCTCCGCGAGGTGGCCCGTCCGCTTGAGCCACCACTCGGCGAGCAGGGTGGTCAGCGGCGGGACCGCCGAGGCCAGCGCGACGAGCGTCCGGAACCAGCCCCACCGCAGCCGCACGGCCGCGATCAGCGTGACCACGACGAACAGTACGAACGCCCCGCCGTGCAGCCGGCCGAACAGCCAGACCCCGGCCTCGGTGGTCTCAGTGACGTACTTGAGGAACATCCCGACCAGCAGTCCGGCCCAGGTGAACGCCTCGATCCAGGCGACGACGGCGAACAGGCGGCCCAGACGGGACATCGGGGGCATGCGGGGGTCCTTCCGGAGGAGTGGCGGGATGTGCGCCCAGTCTGCCCGACGCCGGACGGTGCGCCTCAGCCCGGTTGCCGCAGCCGGGACCGCACGGCGACGCCCGCGCAGAGGATCACGGCCGCGCCGCCGAGCACCGTGGGCCAGCCGATCTGCTCGTGGAGCAGCAGCGCGGCCCAGCCGATGCCCAGCACGGGCTGGACCAGCTGCACCTGGCTGACCTGCGCCATCGGGCCGATCGCGAGCCCGCGGTACCAGGCCACGAAGCCCAGGAACATGCTCACCGTGCCCAGGTAGCCGAACAGCGCCCAGTCGAGCGGGCTGCCCGACGGCGGCTGCCGCACCACCGAGACCGCTGTGAGCAGCGCCATCGGCACGGCGGCGAGCACCAGCGCCCAGGAGATGGTCTGCCACGCGCCGAGCTCTCGGGCGAGCAGCCCGCCCTCCGCGTAGCCGAACCCGCAGGCGACCACGGCGGCGAGCAGCAGCAGGTCCGACCCGGTCAGACCGCCCAGCCCGCCGCCCTGCACCGAAGCGAAGGTGATCGCCGCGACCGCGCCCAGCGCCGCCATGACCCAGAACGACGCGCGGGGCCGCTCGTGGCCGCGCAGCACCACCAGTACCGCGGTCGCCGCGGGCAGCAGCGCGATCACCACGGCCGCGTGGCCGGCCGGCGCGGTGGTGAGCGCGAACGACGTCAGCACCGGGAAGCCCACCACCACCCCGGCGGCCACCACCGCGAGCCGCGCCCACTGCACACCGCGCGGCCGGCGCTGCCGGGTGATCGCGAGGGCGGCCGAGGCCAGCACCGCCGCGACCACGGCGCGCCCGCAGGACACGAACAGCGGCGACATGGCGCCGCCGCCGACCACGACCCGGGTGAACGGGAGGGTGAACGAGAACGCCAGGACCCCGAGGAGCCCCCACCAGAGCCCGGCGCGAGACGTCGATAGCGGACTGCGCGCCGCGAGGGTAGCGCTACTGTTGGCTGTCATGTATGACGATAGCAGTGGTCGGATCGTCGCCGGGCTGCGCGAGTGGATCGCCGCCGCGGCGCCCGGCGCGCGGCTGCCCTCCAGCCGAGAGCTCGTGACGCGGTACGGCGCGAGCCCGGTCACCGTGCAGAAGGCCCTGCGCACCCTGGTCGCGCAGGGCGCCGTTGAGACCCGGCCCGGCGTCGGCACCTTCGTCCGGGCCGTTCGGGTGGCCCGCCCCAACGACCACGGCTGGCAGACGGCGGCGCTCGGCCCCCGGCCGCAGCCCGCCCAGCAGCTCTCCCGGGCGCAGCACACCGTGCCGAACGACGTCGTCGCGCTGCACTCGGGCTACCCGGACCGCGAGCTGCTGCCCGAGCGCCTGGTCCGTGCCGCCTTCACACGGGTGGCGAGGACCGACGCCGCGGTGACCCGGTCGCCCGCCGCCGGGACGCCCGAGCTGCAGGCCTGGTTCGCGGGCGAGGTCGGCGGGGCGGCACCCGTCGGCGTCGCGCCACCCGCGCCGAGCGACGTCGTCGTCTTCCCCGGCAGCCAGAGCAGCCTCAGCATCACGTTCCGCGCGCTGGTGGGCGCGGGCCGCCCGCTCCTGGTGGAGTCGCCCACCTACTGGGGCGCCCTGCTCGCCGCCGAGCAGGTGGGCGTGCAGGTGGTGCCGGTGCCCAGCGGCCCCGGCGGCCCGGACCCGGAGGCGCTCGCGCGCGCGTTCGAGCAGACCGGGGCGCGCGCCTTCTACGCGCAGCCGCACTTCGCCAACCCGACCGGAGGCCGCTGGTCGCCCGACCTCTGCGACGAGGTGCTCCAGCTGGCCCGGCAGCACGGCGCGTACGTGATCGAGGACGACTGGGCGCACGACTTCGGCATCACCGAGGACGTGGTGCCGCTCGCCTCCCGCGACGACGCCGGACACGTGGTCTACCTGCGCTCGCTGACCAAGAGCGTGTCGCCGGCCGTCCGCGTGGCCGGGCTCGTCGCACGGGGCCCGGCCCGCGACCGCATCCTCGCCGGCGCCCAGGCCGAGTCCATGTACGTGAGCGGCATGCTCCAGGCCGTCGCGCTCGACGTCGTGACGCAGCCCGCCTGGCGCACCCACCTGCGCGGCCTGCGCCAGCAGCTCGCCGGACGCCGTGACCTGCTGCTCGGGGCGCTCCGTGAGCACGTGCCGGAGGCACGCGTCGAGGCGGTGCCGCAGGGTGGCCTCAACCTCTGGGTGCGGCTGCCCGACACGACCGACCTCGACCGGCTGGTCCGGGACTGCGAGGCGGCGGGCGTGATCATCGCGGCGGGCGACGAGTGGTTCCCGGCCGAACCGACCGGCGCCTACCTACGGCTCAACTACTCCGGCCCGAACCCGGGCGCGTTCCCGGAGGGCGCACGCGTGCTGGGCGAGATGCTCGCCCGGCAGGCACGCCGGTAGTCACTGCTCGCCGGATGCTCAGTTGCCGCGCAGCGCCTCAACCAGGTGCGGCATCGCGCTTGACGGATTAGGGCCGCGGGCGTTCAAGGCTGTTGCGCGAGTCCTGTGCGTCGCCATGGCGACCGCCTGTTCGACATTGTTGAACGGGAAGTCGGTGGGAAGGTGCTTGCACGTGCCCGTGAACCCGTGCCGCCTCAGTTCCTTCTTGAGGGACGTCGCCGTATGCGATGCTCCGCTGCTGTTGAGATGCCAGAGCAGCCACACCTCGAACTGGGGGTTCGAGACGACAACAGTCTCTGAGCTTCCGGCACATTCGCGGAGGACGTCGTTCAGTGAGGCGTGATCATCGACGTCGACAACTATCCACACGGCCTCATAGTCATCCTTCGCCGCGATCTTGCGTGCTTTGGCCAGAACTCGGGATGGTTCACCACCGCCGCTCTTCATCGCGAAAGGGACCACCGTGACTCCCGCGGTCCGCAGGTGCTGGAGGAGCCCCTGCAGGTATTGGATCTCCGTGATCTCGCCCTCGGTGACGACCAAGAGCTTCCTGTTCTCCCGACGCTTCGGGCGACTGCTGAGAACGGAACCTCCCTTACGCATCCGTCGTCTCCCGCGCCTCCGGGTCGAGAAGAGACGCGAGGAAAGATCGTGCTGTCCTTGGCACCGCGCCGTAGCGGCCGTCCAGGTAGCGCTTCGCGAAGTTCTGGTCCGCGCGAGTCGGAAAGTCCGCGAGCGAGAAGAGCGACGTGGCGCCGTCGCGAGCCTTCTCCGTGAACCACGTCTCCTCCGGGGCGAGCATCGAGTCCGACTGGTTGGACAGCAGGAACGTGTCGTGCGTCGTGAAGATCAGCTGGGCGCCGGTGTGGTTGTAGTCCGGGTCCTTGAACATCCGGAGGATCACTTGGGACAGCTGCGGATGCAGGCTGGCGTCGATCTCGTCGACGACGAGCACGCCGCCCGAACGCAGGATGGTCAGTGCGGGGAGCGCGAGACTGAGCCATGACAGCGTTCCTGTGCTCTGAGATCCCAAGGGCAGGGGAAAGACGCCGTCGTTGCCGGCGTGCTGGAACATCAGAGCGCGCCGGATCAGGTCGATCTTGAGCGACGGCCGCTTGTCGTGCGTCGGGTCGGCATGATCGTCCTGCTCGGCAGGCATGTCCGGTCCGGGCTTCCGCCGCCGATGGAAGAACTCGTTGAGCTCGTTGCTGAGCTCTCGGACGTCCTCGGGGATCTCGGACTCGTCGACACCGACATCGGTAATGCCGATGTCGGCGACCCGCAGAAGAGTCTTCACGTCGTTGAGGTCGATCTCCTCCTCGGCGATTCCTTCCGTGATCTGCTGCAGGCGGCGGTTGCGATCCTGCTCCGAGAAGTCGGCGACGACGATCTGGTGCGTGAACGCATTGAACAGTCGCCGGAGCAGGTCATGCCCATTGCCTGCGGCTTTGGAGAGAAAGAGGCTACGGCTCCCGGTGGCGGCAGCATGCAGCCTCGGAGAGCCGACCAGGGCGCGGCCGAACTTGAACTCGTCGCCTTGCCGCTCGAACAGAACCCGATGCTTCGTGCTCGGGTAGTCGTAGAGCCATTCCTGGAGCACGGCGTTCTCGTTGACCTCGAAACCGTACTGGTAGCGAACGTCGTCGAGCACAAAGTCGACCGAATAGGCGGACGGCTCATAGGTGGACCCAGAGGTCAGTCGGAAGGGTCGCTGCGGAAGCCTCTTGCGAAGACTCCACGACGTCGCCGACCTGACGACCATTCTCTGAAAGAACTCGATCGAGTCGACGACCGTCGACTTGCCCGACGCGTTCGCGCCGTAGACCCCGGCGACGCGAGTCGTGGCATCGACCCAGTTCCCGTCCTTGGGGCGAACGGTGGTCAGAGTCGGTCGGGTGAGCGAGAGCTCCGCTTCGTCACGGATGCTCCGGTGGTTCTCGACCCGGAAGCGCAGGAGGATCATGGGCCAATAATTACACTATCGCGGGCTGATCCGTCGAGATTCGACCAAATCCGTGTGGATAACGTGATGTGAGTGCGCCCGGTGCGGCTGGATGGACCTACTTGGTCGGCAGCGTCCGCGCCCAGGTCACCCCACGTCGCACCCACGTGGCGAGCTCCGGCTCGGAGCCGAGCGCGGTCGCCGGGACGTCGAGCCAGCCCGCCATGACGCGCGCGCCCATGACCGCCTGCGAGGCGGCCGTGGTGCGCGCCAGCTCGGCGGCGGCGTCCGGGCCCACCCGGACCAGGAGTCCGTCGCCGCGCACCGCCACGGCGAGGTTGCCGCCCACGAGGAACGACAGCCCGCCGAACATGCGCTTCTCGGACAGCCCGTCCTCGCCGGCCAGGGCGTGCCGGATCTCGTCGGCCAGGACCAGGTCGTATGCCATGCCGACGACGCTACGCCTGCTCCGGCCGCTCCAGCCGGAAGAGGCGCACCACCCGGCCCGACGTCCGCTCGTACTGTCGGTAGCCCGGCCACTGCCGCTCGATCTGCGCCCAGACCGCGTCGCGCTCGCCGTCGTCGATCAGCGTGGCCCGCACCGGGATGCGGCGGCCGTGCACGCTGATGCTCGCGTCCGGGTGGGCCAGCAGGTTGTACGTCCACGCGGGGTGCCGGCCCTGGGCGAACGACGAGCCCGCGACGATGCCCCGGCCCCGCCCGTCCGGCGTGTACATGAGGTAGGTGTCGCGGCGCCGGCCCGACCGCGCCCCGGTCGAGTGCAGCACGAGCGACGGCACCAGTAGCGCGCTGATCTGCAGCCGGCCGCCGGAGGCCCAGGCGAGCGCCCGTTCGGCGGGCGGCAGCACCACCGGGCCGACGGCGCGGAACGCCTGCGTGCGCGTCACCGGCGCGACGAGGGAGCGGACGGCGTGCAGCAGGCTGGCCATGCGCCCATCGTCGGCCCGGAACGCGCAGGTCGCCCCCGGAGCAGGCGCTCCACGCGCCCCGGTGTCAGCGCTCCACGAGCTCGAACGGCACCGTGATCCGGCCGCGCAGCTCGGAGCGCGGTCCGGCCAGGAGGTCCAGGATCGTGTCGCTGGACCGGGCCACGCCGGAGTCGATCGACGGCAGCGGCGGGATCGTGTACCGGCCCTCGTCGATGCTGTCGAAGCCGACGACCAGCACGTCGTCGGGCACGGTCACCCCCTGCACGGCCAGGGTGAACAGCGCCCCGAAGGCCAGCGAGTCGTTGAAGCAGAACACCCCGTCGAACGGGACGCCCCGGGACAGGAGCTCCTCGATGGCCCGCGAGCCCTCGGCGCGGTTGAACCGCTCCACCTCCACGAGCAGGTTCGGGTCGACCTCCAGGCCGCTGGCCCGCATGGCCCGCTGGTAGCCCTCGAAGCGCACCGTGGCGGTGTCGGCCACGTGGGACTGCATGCCGATCACGGCGATGCGCTTGCGGCCCCGGTCGATCAGGTACCGGGTGGCGGCCTCCGCGGCGGCCACGTTGTCCGGGCCCACGTGCGCCACGCGGTCGGACGCCAGCGCCTCGCCGTGCTCCCCGATGAGCACGAGCGGCACGGTGCTGCGCCGGTTCGCGACGTCCTCGGGTGTCAGGGTGAGCGGGCTGAAGACGAGACCGTCGAGCGCCGGCAGGTTGGTGCTCTCGAGCATCGCGAGCTCGACCGAGCGCTCGGCCTTCGTCTGCGTCGCGAGCACGGTGAGTCCTCGCCGCTGCGCCGCGCTGACGAACTCCGACGCGAACTCGGCGAAGTAGGGCTCGCCGAGGTTCGGTACGCAGAGCCCGAGCAGGCCGCTCGACCCGCTCCGGAGCTGCCGTGCGGCCAGGTTCGGGCGGTAGCCCAGCTCGTCGATCGCGTCGAGCACCCGCTTGCGCACCGGTTCGCTCACCCAGCCGGTGCCGTTCACCACGTTCGAGACCGTCTTCGTGCTCACGCCGACCCGCTCGGCGACGTCGGCCAGTCGCACCCGTCCCACAAAGTCTCCCCTCGGTGTGCGCCGGCGACCGGCGCCACGGGCATCCACCCGGGCCCCGGAAGCCCCCGGATTCCAGGCGGCTTTGCTGGCGCAGGGGACATCCTATGCCTGTGCTAGCCTGACCTCCGCCGCTCAGTTCATCGTCGAACTAAAACCCGACGATCCGGAGGCGGCGACCCCTGTCCCCCAGCCGACAACGCTGAGGGCCGGCCAATAGTTCAACGCTGTACTAGGAGTCGACTGCAATGAGATCGTTCGGCGGCCGCTGGGCGCCCTACCTCTACGTGGCGCCCATCGTGATCATCGCCGGCGTGCTGCTGTACTTCTCGATCGGGTTCGCCGTCTACGCGAGCCTGACCGACTGGAACGGCCTGACGCGCATGGAGTTCATCGGGCTGGCGAACTACGTCGAGCTGTTCCAGGACCGGACCTTCTACATCGCCCTGGGCAACACGGTGAAGTTCATGATCGCCACGGTCACCCTGCAGGCCGTCCTCGGTCTGCTGATCGCCGTGATCGCCAAGGAGCGGATCCCCGGGAGCAACTTCTTCAAGGCGCTGTTCTTCGCGCCCATCGCGATGGCTCCCGCGATCATCGCGACCGTCTTCAAGTACA
The DNA here is from genome assembly GCF_042802395.1 of Promicromonospora sp. NPDC057488. NCBI lineage: Bacteria > Bacillati > Actinomycetota > Actinomycetes > Micrococcales > Promicromonosporaceae > Promicromonospora > Promicromonospora sp. NPDC057488. Next base: position 2,836 of record NZ_JBHVEG010000131.1, on the reverse strand, counting down.
TGCTCGAGGCCAACTACGGCGCGCTGAACGAGACCCTGCGCGCGCTCGGGCTGCTCGGCGCGAACGACACCATCCAGTGGCTCGGCGCCGACCTCGGCGTCTGGTCCATCTCGGCCATCAACGTCTTCTCGTGGATGGGCTTCTCGATGATGGTCTACTTCGCGGGCCTCATGGCGATCCCCGACGAGCTCTACGAGGCCGCCGAGCTCGACGGCGCCGGGTGGTGGCGCCGCCTGTTCAGCATCACGATCCCGTCGCTGCGCGGCACCACGAGCGTGCTGATCACCCTCGGCATCGTCGGCTCGCTGAAGACCTTCGACTCCGTGTGGCTGACCACGCAGGGCGGACCCGGCGTCTCGACCCACTTCCTCAGCACCTTCCTCTACCAGGCGCGACTCGACCGGGAGGCCGGCTACTCGTCCGCGATCGGCATCGTCATCCTCGTCGTCGCGTTCGCCCTGGCCGTCGTCCAGATGCGTCTCAGCAACCGGGAGAACTGAACCGATGAAGCGCAAGAGGCTCCTCGCCTGGGTCGCCATGTACGGGGTGCTCGGCATCCTCGCGATCATGTGGATCTACCCCATCGTGGTCGCGATCCAGAAGTCGTTCGCCGTGGGCGGCGTCGGCAACTACACCGCGGTCCTGAACCACGACCAGTTCAACTACTGGTCGGCGATCGGGAACAGCTTCCTGATGGCCGGCGGGTCCACGGTGGTCATCGTCGTCATCTCCTGCCTGGGCGGCTACGCGTTCTCCCGGATGCGGTTCCCCGGCCGGGTGTTCCTGTACCGGGCGCTGCTCGCGTGCCTCGCGGTGCCCGTCGCCTCCGTGGTGACCCCGCTGTTCTTCTCGATCAACAGCCTCGGGCTCCGCGACAGCTACTTCGGCGTCATCATCCCGCTCGTCGCGTTCAACGTGATGACGATGCTCCTGCTGACCAAGAACCACTTCGACGGCATCCCCACCGAGCTCGTCGAGGCCGCGACCATCGACGGCGCGCGCCCCTTCGGGATCCTGTGGCGCATCTTCCTTCCGCTCAGCGGGCCCCTGCTGGCCAACGTCAGCGTGCTCTCGTTCGTGTACTCCTGGAACGAGTACCTGCTCCCGAACCTGCTCATCTCGTCGCCCGAGAAGTACCCGGTGACCCAGGCCATCGCGCTGCTGCAGTTCGAGCGCATGAGCCAGGAGCAGATCGGCCAGCTCTACGCGGGCCTGATCCTCATGACCATCCCCTCGGTCATCGTCTACCTCTTCAGCCAGCGGTACCTGCAGTCCGGCCTCACGGCCGGCGCCGTCAAGAGCTGAAGAAACCCCCGCGACCCGTTCCAACGGCCCGCACCAGCACTGTTCACCATCAAGGAGGATCATGTTCAGATCGCCTCGTGCCGTCCCCCGTCGTCTGCTCGCCGCCACCGGTGCGGCGTCCGCCCTCGTCCTGCTCGCCGGCTGTGCCGGCGGCGGGGACGACGGCGTCGCCGAGGACGGGACCGTCACCCTCACCTACCGCACCTGGATCCCGTCGCTCGAGCAGTGGCAGCCGATCGTCGACGCGTTCGAGGCCGAGAACCCCGACATCAAGATCGACTTCCAGGGCGCGGACGGCGCCAGCGACTACCTCAGCGAGCTCGACAACCTGATCCTCGCGGGCGAGGTGCCGGACATGTACGGCATCCAGACGACGTCGTCCTTCGACGACTACGCGGAGTACGCGCTGGGCACCGACGAGTTCGCCGCGGACTGGATCGACGGCGTCAAGCCCGAGCTCCTGGAGGAGACGACGACGTCGGACGGTGAGGTGAAGGCGCTGCCGATCCTCACCGCGGGCAGCGAGTTCTACCTCTACAACCAGACGCTGTTCGAGGAGCTCGGCCTGGAGCTGCCCACCGACTACGCGAGCCTGGTCGAGGTCAGCAAGGCCGCGCAGGACGCCGGCTACAGCAGCTTCGCGATGGGCGCCGCCGACACCTGGCACGCCGCGGACTTCTTCGTGTGGCTGAGCAACCAGTACGGCGACGGCGGCGAGATCTACGACGCGGCCGCCGGCGAGATCCCGTGGGACTCCGACACCCTGGTCGAGGCCGCGACGGCCTGGCAGAAGCTGTTCGACGACGGCGTGTTCCAGCAGGCGGCGACGTCGACCACGACCTACCCGTCCGCACGCGACGACTACCTGCTCGCCCGCAAGTCGCTGGCCATGCCGACCGGTTCGTGGCACGTGAGCGCCACGCTGGCTGGCAACGCGGAGACCCCGGGCAGCGCCGTCGAGAAGGACACCCTCGGCATGGCGCCGTTCCCGACGATCGGTGACAACGAGGCGACGTCGACCAGCGGCGTGGACTACGCGCTCGCGCTGAGCGCCGACCTGGACGGGCCCAAGCTGGACGCCGCGACCAAGTTCGCCGAGTTCCTCGCCGTCGGCGAGGGCCAGCAGATCTGGGTCGACACCCTGCAGGGCTTCCCGGCGGCGAACGACGTCAGCGCCGAGCTGGCCGAGGACGAGAGTGAGACCGCGCTGGAGAGCGTGCAGCAGGTGACCGACGCCCTGGCGGCCGCCGAGTACCCGCGCAAGCTGGTCTCGGCCGACAACGACGGGCTGGAGAACGACCTCGGCGTGGTGCTGCAGAACATCGCGAACGGCGCCGACCCGGCCAAGGAGCTGGCGACGCTCAACAGCTAGCCGAGGGCGGGCTCTGCACCCGCCGCCGCCGTATCCCTGCTGGGTCGCAGTACCCAGCGATTGTGCCCGGAACACCCCGTGTTCCGGGCACAATCGCTGGTCAGACCAACACGCGAGCGCGAACCAGCGATTGGGCCCGGAAACCGTGTGGTTTCCGGG